>JAWWBL010000047.1:0-12779 GCA_033720975.1 Acidimicrobiia bacterium
AAGGGGATCACATTTGACACCGGAGGCCTGTCACTGAAGTCGACGGCCTTCATGGACGGAATGAAGGCTGACATGGCGGGATCGGCAGCAGCGGTCGCGGCGACGGTGGCGATCGCACGGCTTGGTATCCCGGTGGAGGTGACCTGTGTGACCCCGCTCACGGACAATGCCGTTGGAGGCGACGCCACGCGGCCGGGTGACGTGCTCAAGCCCGTCGAAGGCCCGACGATCGAGGTGGTGAACACGGACGCCGAAGGCAGGCTCATCCTCGCCGACGGCCTGGGAATCGCCCGCCGGCACGAGCCGAACGTGATCGTCGACGTCGCCACGCTGACTGGTGCGGCGAAGGTAGCCCTCGGCCACCAGGTCGGAGCCGTCTTCTCCAACGATCCCGATTTGGCGCATACGGTGTTGGAGGCAGCTTCCATCGCCGGTGAGCGATTCTGGGAGCTTCCGCTCGTCGAGGAGTACCGGAAGTCGCTGGACTCCGATGTCGCCGATATCAAGAACTCGCCCGGCGACAGGTATGGCTCCGCCATAGCTGCCGCGCTCTTTCTCTCTGAGTACGCCGGAGAGGGCCCTTGGGCTCACCTAGACATCGCCGGGCCGGCGGTGTCGAAGGAGACTTCGGGGGAGAGGGTGAAAGGCGGTTCGGGATTCGGCGTTCGCACATTGGTCGAGCTGGCGCGTTTGCTGGCACGAGGCGCCTAAACGGCCCGCGAATACCTAGCATCCGACGTCGTGCGGATCCGCTTTCTGACATCCGTGGGGTTCAGCGACTTATTGGCGCTTGTCATCTCCGTCGGCGCCGCTTCGATCATTGTCTTCGGGACCCCGCTGCCCTGGGAGGCTGATACTCCGGGCAGCGTCGTCCCGTTCCTGGCATTTCTGGCCGGCTCGATGATCGCGATGTCTTTCTTGACCGCTGGGATGTCGGGCCCAGGCGTGCCCCGGCCGACCTACGGCCGGATGCTCGCGATCCTCATTGGAACCGTTCTCACAACAGCTGCTCTGATCGTCCTTTTCAGAGATGTTTACTTCTCGCGCGCTCTGCTGGCTTACTCCGCCGCCGTCTGGCTCGTCCTGGCCACCGGTCATCGCATCGTCCGGAACCGTCGCCCCTGGACTGAGCGAATTGGGGTGATCACAAACGAGAAAGAGCTCGTCGACGATCTGGCCGAAACGGCACACGCCGATGTTGTGTGGGTGGTGTCCCCGAGCTTTGACGGAAACCTGGAGCTACCCGACCGGGACGTCACTGTTGCCGTCGATCTGAGGGCTGTCCTCTCCGACCGTATGGCTCAGTTCGTTTCGTCTTGCGACGTGGCCGGCTATGCGATTCGCCCGTTTGCATCGATCTACGAGGAGCACACGGGCAGGGTCCCGCTGGTTCACCTGGCCGAGGGCTGGGAGATCTCGGCGCCGTTGCTCGAGGTGGCTCCATGGCTCCCTGGTAAGCGGGTTTTCGACCTGGTGACCGCGGCGATCACTGCTCCCATCTGGGTTCTCATTGGTCTTGGCGTTGCAGCGTGGGTCAAGCTCTCCGATCCGGGCTTCTCCATCTTTCGTCAGCCTCGGGTGGGTCTCAATGGCGAGGTGTTCACCATGTACAAGTTTCGGACAATGGGCCTCGACGCGGAACAGAACGGCCCCCAATTCGCCACCCTCGACGATCCTCGCTTGATCCGTGGTGGCAAATTCCTCCGCAAGTCGAGGCTCGACGAGATCCCCCAGCTTTGGAACGTGCTCAAGGGAGATCTGAGCCTGGTCGGCCCCCGCGCCGAGCAGGTTCCATTTGTCGAGGACTTCAGGCGCGAGATCCCTTTCTACGACCACCGCCATCTGGTTAGACCGGGCGTCACAGGTTGGGCTCAGGTCAATTACGGATATGCCGATGATCACGCTGACACGATCGAGAAGCTGACATACGACCTCTTCTACATAAAGCACATGTCGCCCGTGTTAGACGTTCGGATCTTCTGGATGAGCGCCTGGACGGTTCTCACCGGTTTCGGAGCCCGTTGAGCCTGGAGACAGTCCAAACCGAGCCACGCGGTTTTCGGGCTCCCGGCACGGCTTTCATGGTGGCCGGCGCCGTTCTCGGCGCCATCCTGGCCTATGCGTTCCAGAGGGCCGGTGGCATGGCAATCGGGCCGGAGGCATTCGCACCGATAAGCGTGTTGTGGACCCTTCTCTTCATCCTGGCAACGGTCCTACTGGTGCCTGTCGAGCAATACGTGACACGTGAGGTGGCGTCAGGCCGCCGGGCGCTACCGCACGACTTGAAACCGATGTGGGCCATGGCCGCGATCGCTGCTGCCCTCGGGGGCGGGTTCGTGGCAATCACACTCGAGGACCTGTTCGAAGGCGACTGGCAATACGTGGCTCAGATCGTGTTACTGATGGTGGGCTACGCACTGCTCTTCTTCGGCAAGGGCGTGCTCGCCGGGACCCGGCACTTTGCCAAGGTCGGCTGGGTGCTAATCGTCGAGAACGGGGCGCGACTTGGGATCGGCCTTATCGTGATCCGGCTGTTTGCCGACGCCCCTTCCCTCGGTTGGGCGATGGTGGCAGGGGGATTCGCCGCATTGGCCCTCCGCTGGTGGCGCCTCGATCGGGGCGATCTCGAGCGGCCCGCAGCACCGGCGCGCAGATTCCTGGCTGGCTATGTGGGTGGGACGGCGACGTCACAGATTCTGCTTGCCGGGGCACCTCTCGCTGTCGCAGCCCTCGGGGGCTCTCCGGCCTTGATTTCCATCGTGTTCATCACCTTCACCTTGTTCCGGGCCCCCATGACGTTCATTTTCGCCGTCCAGGGGCGCATCCTGCCTTACCTGGTCCGGTTGCATCACGACGGCGATGACCGAAGGCTTGGGAAGATCGCGCTGGGAGTGGTCGGTGCGGGAGCGGTGCTGGCATTGGTCGGGAGCCTGGTCGGTTGGCTGGTGGGATCGGATGTCGTAGCACTCCTGTTCGGTTCAGAGTTCGCTCCATCCCGGCTCGTTGCTGGGCTCGCCGCCGGCGGGGTGGTAGCCGCATCGGCGGCGCAGATCGCCAGTCAAACTCTGGTAGCGGAGGGACGAACCCCACGGCTTACTGTGGCCTGGTCAGGCGGCCTCTTCGTCGGCCTCTTTGTCCTGCTCTTGGTGACAGGGGCGCCGGATCTGCGAGTGGCCTCAGCCTTTGCCTCTGGCGAGGTGGCAGCGCTTGTGCTGATGGGCCTGCTCGCGATCAACCGTTAGAAGCGACCATGGTGGCGTGCTCGGCGGCCAGAGAAGGTGGAAACCGCCAGCGCATTTCCGCGGGGACGGCAGGGATTCGCGTTCCTACCACGAGCGAGCCGTTCTCAACATGAGCGAGGCCCAGCTTGAGCAGGACCGGGAGGCTCCTGGGTAGGGGTACCTCCTCTCCCTTCGCAGCGGCGCGCATCAGCTTGAGCAGCTCCGCTACTGCGGCCGGCCCGATCGCAGCCACCCAGAATCGGCGTACATAGGGGTCAGAGGGCGGGTATCCGTCTTTCTCGATGGCTGCCACCGGGACGACGGGTCTTGTCCGCGCTGTGGGTCGAACCGAAGCGTCCGCATGCCCCGCGGCAATCTGACTGGGAGGACGATCATGACCACGAGCGGACGCTTCGGCTCTCATGACTGCAACCTCTACAAGACATCGTTAACCAACGTCAAGTGGCATAAGCCGGGTCGCGAAAGAAATGCTCGGTCAGTCGTCGTCAAGCTCGCCGATGAACACCGTTATCACGGCGGACGCCTCGATCGACGTCCCGGCAGGCGGATTGGTCCCGACGATCTTGTCAACCAGTGCGGGATTGTTGACTGCAACCTTCTCCGATACCAGGGTCAGCCTGACTCCGGTGTTCACCTCGAACTCCTGGACCACCTCCAGGGCTTCCTGGAAGGTGAGCCCACTGAGATCAGGGAGGGGACCGACTGGTGTCTCGCCAGTGGAGACGAAGATAGTGACGATCTCTCCCTGGCTGACCTCCGTGCCGGGCTCGATGTCCTGGCGTACGACGATTCCCTCGGGCTCCAACGAGTCGACCATCTCGATCTCGACGTTGAGACGAGCTTCGATCCTGAGCAACTTCTCGGCTTCGTCTTGCTCGAGCCCGACGACAACCGGGACGATGGTCTTGGGTGGTATGAGGTACTCGCGCAGGTTGGCCGGGTCGGCCGGATACTCGACCTCAGGGCGACCGTCCAGCACGATGGCCATGAACGCCGCCCAGATTGGAGCGGGAACTCCGCCTCCGGTGACTCCGCGGAAGCTCTGCCCGTTGATGACGATGCCTTCCATCCGCTTCTGCTCGGCCTCATAGCCAACCCAGACCGCTGTCGAGAACTCGGGGGTGAAGCCCACGTACCACGCGTCGCGATGGTCCTGGTGGGTACCGGTCTTGCCTCCGACGTAACCACGCATGAATCGGTAACGCTCCTGGCCGAACGTGCGGGCTGCCGTGCCCCGCACCGGAACATCGAGCAGGGGGATCCTCGCTGCGGCGAACACTGCCGGGTCAGCAACCTGGGTGACCTCCACGTCGTGCTCGAAGATCACGTTGCCTTCGTGGTCGACGATCCTCGATATGAGGAAGTTCTCTGCATGAAGCCCGTTGGTGGCGAAGTTTGAGTAGGCGCTCGCCATCTCGAGGGTGGAGACGGCCGAGGATCCGAGGACCAGCGACAGCACGGGATTGAGGACGGACTCGGTGATGCCCATCCGACGGGCCATGTCGGCGATGGTTTGAGGGCCGACGGCCGCAGAGATCTGCGCGTAGATGGTGTTGACCGACCTGTAGGTGGCCTCCTGCATGGACATCACCCCGTACGACACGCTGCCGTAGTTGCTCGGCTCCCAGACGTTCGGCGTCCCGTCGTCGTCGCAAACGAAGGGGCATGGGATCTCGATCGGATCCTCACCGCTCCAGTTGTGCCCAAGTGCCCACTTTTGCTCCAGGGCAGCGGCCAAGGCAAAGGGTTTGAAAGCGGACCCCGGGTTCCTCTTGCCCTGTATAGCGAGGTCGAACTGGCTGAACTCGAAGGGGAGGCCGGAAGCCATCACCCGGACGGCGCCCGTGTAGTTGTCGACCATGGTGATTGCACCGGTTGGCAGGCACGAGTGGGTCTCGGCGTATTTGGCATAGAACGCCTCGTTCTCGTCGAAGTCGTCGAACAACTTCGAGCAAGCAGCCAGGTTCTCCTCGTACGGAGGAAGCGGCAACCATTCGTTCAGGATTCGGTTGGCTTCTTGCTGGAGCGCGAGGTCGATCGTGGTGTGAATGTCCAGACCGCCGCCGCCCTCGCAGGCCACATCATCGGCGGGGCACCCGAAGATCGTTCTCTTTCGCTCTTCCTTGGTCGCGCCGAGAAATGCGAACTCCGGGTCGTTGAGCAGCTGGCGGGTCACCTCCGCAACCACGTGGTCGGCCTCACCACGCCGCAGAGGTGAGTCGATCACCCCGAGCGGCTGGCGTTTGGCCCGGAGGGCCTGCGCCTCGCTGATCCAGCCCTCCTCCCGCATCTGGTCGATGACGTCGTCCCTGCGCTCGAGCGTGATCTCGGGGCGGAGCCGCGGGTTGTAGAGGGTGGGGTTGCGGACCAGCACGGCCAGTGTTGCCGCCTCGTCTACTTCGAGCTCGTCGAGCTCCTTGCCATAGAACTCGAAGGCTGCGGTCTTGACCCCGTAGGCACCTGATCCGAAGTAGACGCTGTTCATGTAGAACTCGAGAATGCGTTCCTTGGGGAAACGACGTTCGAGCTCAGCCGAGACGAACGCTTCGTTGACTTTGCGTTGGATCGACACCTCTGCGCCGACGAAGGCGTTCTTCACGACCTGCTGGGTGATGGTCGATCCACCACGCGTGGTGTCGTATATCAGGTTGTCGATGGCGGCCGAGACGATGGCGGAGAAGTCGACGCCCTCGTGCTCGAAGAACTCCGAGTCCTCGGCGGCCAGGATGGCGTGCACTACGACATCCGGAACTTGCTCGTAGGGGACAGGCTCAGAGTTCCGGCCATCGTGGAGCTCGGACAACATCTCACCGGAGTCGGCGTAGACCCGGCTCACCCTGCTCAGGTCAGGGAGGGTGAGCTGCATGGAACGGGTGTCGGGAACCCATTCGTCCTTCAGCTCCTCAAAGGTCCCGTAGGCGGCGTTTGCGCCCAGGAACGCGAAGAGACCGACCCAACCCGAGAGGAGAAGGGACATCGAAAGGAGGGTGGCCAGCGCGCCGAACCATCGGCCGCGCCGTTCCCGCGCCTCGATCTGGTGGATGAGGGCTTTCCTGGCCATCTAGGGGTATCCGACGTCAATCCAGGCCAGAGAGTTCCCGACCTACGATTCCCGACGATGTCAGGATACAAAGGCCATGACTGAAAGCCGTCGCACCTCGAGCGGCATCGAGATCGATGTCGTCTATTCCGAGCCGCCGGATCCCGAGCGGATCGGAGATCCGGGGGATTATCCGTTCACCAGGGGCCCATATCCCACCATGTACCGGGGGCGTCAATGGACCATGCGTCAATACGCAGGGTTCGGGACGGCGGAGGAGACCAACAAGCGATTCCACGGCCTGCTCGACGCCGGCCAGACCGGGCTCAGTGTCGCTTTCGACTTGCCCACTCAGATGGGCCTCGACTCCGACCACCCGCTCGCCGCAGGTGAGGTGGGCAAGGTAGGGGTCGCCATCGACAGCCTCGAAGACATGCGGCGCTTGCTCGAGGGAATACCCCTGGATGAGGTGTCGACATCGATGACGATCAACTCGACCGCGCCGATGCTGCTTCTGCTCTACGAGCTGGTGGCAGAGGAGCAGGGTGTCGCTCCGGAGTCACTCAGGGGAACGATTCAGAACGACATCCTCAAGGAGTACGTGGCCCGGGGCACCTACATCTTCCCACCCCGCCCCTCGATGAGGCTCATAACGAACGTCTTCGCCTATGCCGACGCCCATCTTCCCAACTGGAACACCATCTCGGTGAGCGGTTATCACATCAGGGAGGCTGGAGCGACGGCGGCTCAGGAACTCGCCTTCACCATCGCCAACGGTCTCGCGTATGCGAGAGCGGCCATGGATGCGGGACTCGACGTCGACTCGTTTGCTCCGAGGATGTCCTTCTTTTGGAATGGCCACAACGACTTCTTCGAAGAAGTGGCCAAGTTTCGGGCGGCCCGGCGCATATGGGCGCGGCATATGCGCACCGAGATCGGGGCCAGCAACCCCAAGTCATGGGCGATGCGCTTCCATACCCAGACCGCAGGCTCGACTCTCACCGCACAGCAGCCGCTCAACAACATCGTTCGCACCACGATCCAGGCTCTCGCCGCGGTCCTCGGTGGGACCCAGTCCCTTCATACCAATTCCTACGACGAGGCGCTCGGGCTGCCCACCGACGAGAGCGCTCTCGTTGCCTTGAGGACCCAGCAGGTGCTAGCCAGCGAGTCGGGTGTTTCCAACACGGTGGATCCCCTGGGCGGGTCGTACTACGTCGAGTCCCTGACCGATTCCCTCGAGGCGCTCGCGGAGGACCTGATTGGGAGGATCGCCAAGATGGGTGGGGCAGTCGCCGCCATCGAGGACGGGTGGATGGCGTCCCAGATCGAAGAGTCCGCCTATCAGGAGGCGATAAGGCAGTCGAACGGCGAAACCGTGGTTGTCGGCGTGAACCGGTATGTAGACGATGACGCGGGCGAGGTCCCGGTTTTGGAGATCGACCCTGACCTCGAAGCGGATCAGAAGCGCAGGCTCGCTCACTGGAGGGAGTCACGGGATGCGGGTCCCGTCACCGCCTCACTAGAGAGGATTGGTGAGGCGGCCCGGGGTGACTCGAACCTCATGCCCTTGATCAAGGATGCGCTAGCCGCGGGGGCCACGGTCGGCGAGGTTGCCGACTCGCTGCGCTCGGTGTTCGGGACATACCGTCCCACCTCCTGAAGCCCGCCCTACCCCCTTTTTTCTCTGTGTTGGAGGATCCCGCGAGGATCTTCACAGAGCCGTTGGGTCGTCTTCACGCCGACGGAGTGTGAGCGCCGTGGCCCCTCCCAGCACGGCAAGCAGGCCGGCTCCACCCAGGGCGAGGCGGGTGCGTCCTTCATCCTCTGCCCGCTCTAGGGCGAGCGATAACCCTTCGGCCTCGGTGACGGCTTCTTCAAGCGACTCTTCTGCCAGCGCGTCCAGCATCCCTTCGAGCTCGGCCTCTATGTCCACACCGATCAGGCCGACTCCGGCGACGAAGCCACGCGGCTCCAGGGCATCGCGTCGGGCCTGGAGCCCCCGGTCGGTGGCCTCTATGTGGGCGGTGGCCAGGCTCACGACACCAGTCATCGCGTCGGCCGCCGACTCGTAGGCCAACTCCAATGAGGCGGGCACGGGCAGACCCAACTGGTCGTAGTTCGATTCGATGGAGTCTTTGGCCTGTAGAACAGCCCTCGCCTCCTCGATTCGGCTGTTTGCTTCGTCGAAGCTCCAATCGGACATGGAGCGACGGACGTAGAGAGGCGGCGCCCATCCCTCACCGTCTGCGGCCAACTGGCGGTATTGGGCCCTGGCGGTGGTTCTCGCCGTCAGATCTTCATCGGTCACCCACTGCTCGAAGAGGGAAGTAGCCGTTGTCGACCCCCCGACCTCCTCCAACAGGTCCAGGAACCGCCGCCAGTCGTCCTCGGGTGCCACCGGCTCGGGATCGGTATCGCCCTCATACGCGATCAGGTTGTTCGCAGCGGCGTCGATCACGGCAGCCATCGCCTCCAGCCCAATTTCGTCGCTGAGAGTCTGAATCACCCAGTAGGAGGCGGCATAGCCGTACGACTCATATGCCTCCACATCATCCGGACGTTGGGATTCGGGGACGCCAAAGAGGTTTTCCCAACGGTTCAGGACTCCGACTTCGGGGTTGGGAGCAGGTGGCCCGGGCTCCCTCAGCTCCCCCTCGGAGCCAAGCCCGGCTCTCACTGCAGCCTCGGTTGCGAATTCGTCGGCCAGCCCTTCTGTGATCCACCTCTCCTTGAACAGGTCCTGGTCGAACCAGGTGTGGCTGAGCTCGTGCAGGACGATGTGGGCAGAGGCCCACTCAGTCACCTCGATGGTCTCCGAGCCCTGGATGTACCAGCCGCCATAGCCACTATGGGCGACGTCGCCAGACTCGATTATCTGAAGGAAGGTCCCGGGAGCCCAGTCCAGGCCGACCAGGCTCTGAAGCACAGGTAGGCCCTTTTCCACGTACTCCAGTACCGATTGCACCCACTCGTCATCACCGGGCCACCCGCGCACGAAGACGTCCGCGAAGGCGACATCGGCTTTCACCATGGACAGTTGACCGTCGTCCCGGCCCACTATGTAGATGAAGAACTGCGAAGGGTCGTCGATCTCGGTGACCCGATAGACGTCGACCTGGCCGGTCGACTCGATAGCCGCGAGATCACCTCCGCTGATCTCGATGTCAAAGTGCCCGGGCACCTCGACGGTGACTGTCGTCAGCCCGGGGTCACCCCATCCGTAGGCCCCGAAGCTGATGTATGCGGGATTGATCCTGAACAGCGAGTCCGACCGCGGCGCGTCGCCGGGGACGTCGTACTCGATGAAGAGGTCCATGGACCGGTCGTAGAAGAGACGCCGGTCGAGGTGGATCGTCGCTTGGAGGACCCGCTCCGCCTCAGGGTCGTCGGTCGGTTCGAGAGTGTGTTCGAGCTGGGTTTCGCCGCGGAACGCCCGAAAATTGATGACTGTCTCCGGGACGAAGATGGCGATCCGGTCGTAATAGAACCGGACGACGCTGCCCTCACGTGTCTCGTTGGGCGTGAGGTTGGTGATCGTGATGTCACTCTCGACGTGGAGCAGGCCGTGCTCCAACTCCACGCTCCAAGTTATGTCAGACTCGAATCGAAGGTCCGCCTGGGCGATGGTGGACAGGCCGGCCGCCACGAGAATGGCGGCGGTCAGCGAAATGGAGAGGGTCAGGAGGCGACGCATCGGATGATCAATCTCACCTTGGGTGAGCCCCTTCTATCACGGTAGCGTCGAGCCGATCCATGAACGACACGAGAACACACGTGCTGATAATCGGAGGCGGTCCCGCCGGGACCCAGGCCGCCACCACCGCAGCCATGAAGGGGGCCAGGGTGACCCTCGTCGAAAAGGACGTCGTGGGCGGGGCGGCTCATCTGTGGGACTGCATCCCGTCGAAGACGATGGCGGCGAGTGCGCTGCGGCACACCTCTGTGCGTAACGCAGTCAAACTCGGGCTGGTAAACGATCCGGGGCGTGTCGACCCGCGCAACCTCGCCGTGCGCATTTCGGAGATCACCACGGACATCAACTCGAATTGGGTGCAACTGCTCGGCTCGCAGCAGGTAGAGATGATCAATGGGTTTGCGCGTTTCACCGGCCCTCACGAGGCGGAGGTCGACACCGGGGACGGGGAACGGAGGTTGAACTTCGACAAGGCCCTGATATCGACCGGGTCGGCTCCGAGGGTCCCCGATTGGGCTCCTGTAGACGGAGAGCGGGTCTTGACCACACGTCATTGCTACGACCTCCCTCAGGTTCCGGAACACGTCGTTGTGATTGGATCGGGTGTCACCGGGGTCGAGTTCACCCATATCTTCGAGAGCATGGGCTCCCAGGTGAGCCTCGTCGTGTCCCGCCAGCAGATTCTTCCTCATCGGGATCCTGAAGTGGCGGCTGTGCTGGAAGAAGACTTCCTCGAGAGGGGCGTCAAGCTGATCATCGGCGCCCGGGCGGTGTCAATCGACGTCAGCCAGGAAGGGGTGTCGGTGGCATGCGACGACGGTCGCGTCATAACCGGGTCTCATGCGCTACTGGCTGTCGGATCTGTCCCGCTGACTGAGGGCCTGGGCCTCGATGCGGCAGGTGTGGAGACCGATGGGGGATACGTCAAAGTCGACGAGTATCAGAGGACCTCAGCCCCACATATCTACGCCGCCGGGGACGTCACCGGGCAGATGCTGCTGAGCTCGGTGGCCTCGATGCAGGGGAGGAAGATCGCCCGTCATGCTCTGAGCCTTCCCGTGGAGCCCCTCGACTACAGCAAGGTGGCGGAGGCGATCTTCACAGAGCCTGAGATCGCCTCGGTAGGCCTTGGTGACGTCGACGCCGCCGCCGAGGGAAGAAAGGTGAGAACCACCAAGGTGCCTTTTGCCGCCAACGCCCGCTCGGTGCTGCAGCACTTCACCCGGGGTTTTGTCAAGGTGACTTCGGATCCGGCGACAGGCGTTGTCCTGGGCGGGACCATCGTGGGCCACCGCGCATCCGAGTTGATCGGCGTGATCGCCCTCGCGGTGAGGGCGCGGGTGACCACTCAGACCCTCATCGAGACGCTGATGGTCCACCCCTCCATGTCTGAGGCCATCACCGACGCAGCCGAATAACCCTTTCGCACAGAAAGGTTCTTGTGTAGCGGGATCTACTTGACGATGGCAATGACCTCACCCGAGGCCACGGTGTCACCGGGCTCGATACGCAGCTCGACGACGTCGCCGTCCGCGGGTGCGGTCACCTCGTTCTCCATCTTCATGGCCTCGAGCACGCAGATCGGCTCTCCAGCCTTGACCGGCTCGCCAGCGCGGACGTGGACCTTCACGATGGTGCCCTGCATCGGAGCGGTCACCACCCCGTCCGAGACGCCGCTTGCCCCTGTCGAGGCGAGCTTCGGTGGGCGTCTTCGCGTCGGCTCTCCAACCTTGGCCCACTCCGGTGCCCAATAGGAGACCGAGAAGCGCCGTCCTCCGATCTCAACCGTCAGGTCACGCTTGATGGTCTCTTCCTCGGTCGGGATGGCGGGGGCGGCGTCCGGGTCGCCGCCTTTCATGATGAGGCTCTCCTCCATCCACCTCGTGTGGTGTTTTCCCGACACAAAGTCCCCGTGCTCGAGGACCTCGAGATGGGCTGGGATCGTGGTGTGAACCCCACGCACCTCGAATTCACCCAGTGCCCTCTTGCCGCGCTCAATCGCAGCGTCCCTGGTTGGGCCCCAAACGATCAGCTTGGCCATGAGGTTGTCGTAGTACTGGGACACTGCGGTCCCCGGGGTGATCCACCCGTCCACTCTCACCCCGGGCCCCGACGGCTCGCGCCACTCGACGACCTGGCCCGGAGAGGGGAGGAACCCGCGGTATGGGTCCTCCGCATTTATCCGGAACTCGATGGCGTGTCCCCTGGGTGTGACGTCGTCCAGCTCGAGCTGCTCGCCGCGGGCGATCTTCAGCTGTTGTTCGACCAGGTCTATTCCGGTCACCATCTCTGTGACCGTGTGCTCCACCTGCAGCCGGGTGTTCATCTCGAGGAAGTAGAAGTCGCCGTTCGAGTCGACCAGGAACTCAACCGTCCCGGCGTTCACGTAACCACACGACTTCCCGGCGGCGAGGGCAGCTTTGCCCAGCGCACGGCGCTGTTTGGAGGTGAATCCGGGTGACGGAGTCTCCTCGATCAGCTTCTGATGGCGTCTCTGGACGGAGCAGTCGCGCTCCCCGAGAAACAGTGCGTTGCCATGACCGTCAAATAAGACCTGGGCCTCCACGTGGCGCGGTCGTTCCAGGTATTTCTCGACGTAGACCTCTGGATTGCCGAAGTAGGCGCTCGCCTCCCTGCGGGCTCCTTCGAATGCCTCGCCGACGTCTTCTTCGGATTCGACGACACGCAGGCCTTTGCCTCCGCCACCGTGAGCGGCTTTGACCGCGATGGGGTATCCAAATCGGGATGCGAGCTCGATTACTTCCGCGACGTTTTCCACCGGATCGGTGATGCCGGGTAC
>JAWWBL010000048.1:0-12525 GCA_033720975.1 Acidimicrobiia bacterium
CGAGAAGGCGCAGCTTCTTCGCCGACGTTATTCGCCGGCGCTGGAGGAGGTCGAGATCCTCCGGGTTTTGGATGAGCTCGATGTCGGAGAACCTCGAAGCCACGAACTCGAGGGCGTAGACGACGATTCGCTTGAGAGGCCTTGACTCGGGAGTGGCGTACAAACCGTGAACCGTGTTCATGACGATGGGCACACCCGCAAGCCGTCCGACGATTCGGCCGTAGACACCCGGTTTCGGATTGTGCGTGTGCAGTAGGTCGGGTTTTTCCTCTCGTAGGATCTTCCACAGCTGCCAGACAGCCCGGACATCGGCCAGCAGGTTCATGCCGCGGGTCGATGCATGGAGAGGAACGTGACGTATGCCGTGGGCTTCCAGCCATTCCGCGTGCGGGCCAGGTGCGCTGATGCCCACCACCTCTCCCGCTTCCTTCGCCGCCGCAAGTTGCGGGTAGAGAAGGTATCTGAGGCTCATGTCCACGGTGGTCAGGTGAGCGATCTTCACTTCCACACCTTCATCAAATGCCGGGCGTAGGCCGCGATCACGTCGTCCAGCGTGAAGTTTGCCGACATGTGGCGACGAGCTGCCGCGCCCATTCGTGCCAACCTATCTCGATCAGCGTCTAGAGCGCGGATCGCCTCAACGAGCTTCTCCCGGTTCCTGACCACCACTCCTGTTTCTCCATCGATCACTGCTTCCCGCACCCCCCCTACGTCTACCGAAACGGTGGGAAGGCCGGCGGCTCCCGCCTCGAGAATGGCGCCGGGCAAACCCTCGGAGAGGGAGGTGAGCAGGAGGAGGTCGCCCCATCTCAAGTGGGAGGTGACATCGGGCACCGATCCTGCGAACTCGACCCGCGAGTCCATGCCCAGCCGGGCCGCCTCCTCCTGGAGTGTTCCGAGGAGGGGGCCATCCCCCACGAATCGGATCACCGCCCTGTCAACTTCCGCAACGGCCCTCAAGGCGGTGAGGGGGTCCTTCTCCTCAGTGAGGCTGCCGACCATCAGCACTTTCAGAAACGCCTCGCGCTCCTCTACGTCGAGCTCAAAGAGATGGTCCGGGACTCCCGTGAAAGCCGCGTCGATTCGGTCCGCCAAGCTGTGTTCCAGGTCGATGAGCTGATCCCGGGTCGTTTTCGACACTGCCAGGACATGATCTGTGCCTTTCAAAAGGAATCGGTTGGCCCAACGCGAGAGGCGCGACCGGATCCAGTATTCCGGCTCCCCTATACCGATGTAGACCAACTTGCAGCCGAGGCCCAAGCGGGCGGCTGACCCATATCGAAGGGTGGCGCCACCATTTGCCACTATCACGTCGGGCCGAAAGGTCTTGACTCTCCCCCGCAAAGCCCTGACCACCGCAAGATCGAAACGAATGTCTCCCAAAGGTCTTTCGAGCAACGGTTCGACATCGGCCCTCGGCTCATCCTCGCTTCGGCTTAGGGCGACTGCGTCAACAACCCAACCGCGTCTTACCAGCCCGTCGCGAAGCCGCTCGGTGAACACCTCGGCGCCTCTTCTCCGGTCGGTTGACACCACAATGAGCGTCCTCGGAGAGTCTTGGCGCGTGAGATCCGCGGCCACTCTTCTCCGCCAGCCAGGGATAGCAACCGGTGCTCGCGACGCGAGGGACACGCGGCCGATCCGAGAATCGTTGAGGAGAACGGTTGCCAGGTTGATCGGATGGACGGTGTGGCCGTCGAACCGGACGACATCGGTGCGGGGAAGGGCCCACTCCAGATAGGAAAGCGGTGCCGACCTGGGACGGACGGAGTCGAGAAATGCATCGGGCACCGCGGCCCCGAGCATCGCCTTCGCCATCCAACAAGCGAGGTATGTGGTGGAACGGAGGCCCCAACGCCGCGAGAGCTCCGCAAGTGAGGACCAATTGATGTCAGAAAGGGCAAGTTCGAGAAGGTCGCGAAAAAGGATCAATCGGAAGCGGTGATCTAGCACGGCATGAGCAGCCAGAAACCCGACTCGGTACGGCTCTGGAAGCACCCAAACCGGACCCCAGTCGGACTTCTCGTCAGGGCGGGCTTCGCTCCACGCGTTGTCGGTCGCGCCAGTACTGCGTCCTCGGAACTGGCTGTATGAGAAGAGGTCCCAGTGGAGGTCGACGTTGAATCGGATCCCGCTCAGGTCGCGAAACAAGACGTTTCGTTTGTCGGCACGGGGTCTCTTGGGAGGCACCTGCGACACAGCCTCATCGCTGCTGAGGACGTCCATTGCTGCGTTCAGATCAGATTCAGGTACCAGCAGGTCGAGGTCGCTGAACGCTCTGTGTGCCGGGTTGCGGTAGCGGCCGGCTATGGCCGGTCCTTTGAGGACGGCTGCACGAACACCTCTTTCGTCGAGGCGTTGCACGACACGGCTCAGGTGCGACTCGATGATCCTGCTCCGCGTCGTTTCTCTCACGTGGATGGCCCGAACCAATTCGTCGGCGGTGTGGTCGGCCAGTATCCCTATCAACCCATGCCTTTGAGCCAATTCGATCAGACCGGCGGTGACGGCAAGATCGCGATCCAGACCCATGTCCGCTGCCAGGCGTATCAGACCTTCGCTTTGTGGCCTTCCCCCGGCCCACCCCTGTTCGTGGTTCTCATCCATCCGGCGGCTGCCAGACTAGAACCGTGGCAGATACCAGCAAGAAGGTGACCATATGCACCCCGAGCGAATCGTTCGGGAAAGCTCTACGACTCCTCCTTGACGATTATGCGGTGAGGCTGACCCGGCATCCCAGCAGGGGCGCCACCGATTCGGACCTTGTGGTGTGGGAGATCAACGGAGCGGTCGAAAGTCAAGCCTTGTCGGAGGTGTCTTCCGCTGTGTCCACCTTGATTCTCGCCGACAAGAGCCAACTGATTCGCTCGGTGGACGCTGGATGCCGTGGCTTTCTTCCCAGCTCCGCGTCGCTGGAGGAAGTCCGCCGAGCCATCGACATCATCTTGGACGGAGGGGCGGTGATTCCACCCGAGCTTCTCGGCACACTGCTGCGTCATGTCGTACAGAGACGGCGACAGGATGCAGCCGCCTCGGATGTGTTGGACGGTCTCACCAAACGCGAACGTCAAGTCTTCTGGCTCGCGGCAGAGGGAGCCCGCAAAGAGGAGATCGGGAAGCGAATGTTTATCAGCCCAGCTACGGCTCGCACCCATCTCCAAAACGTCTACCGCAAGCTTGGAGTCCACTCTCAGTCTGAACTGATGGCGCTCGCCGCTCGAATCGCCGAGTTCTCTACCGAGGAGGATGCGTGACCAACCACCCGAAGCGTCGCGGTGAATTGATGCCGTCTGACGGCTCCTACGGATGGACCATCTACGAGCCGGACTCTGATTCGCTCCACAATCTCAACGAGACAGCCCGCGCCATCTGGGAACTATGCGATGGTGTCACTAGTCCACACGAGATGGCCCATGCCATATCCGAGCTGACCGGGATCGGACTCGAAACTGCGTTATCGGATGTGAAGGAGACCTTGCGGCGACTCGAGGAACTGAACCTGGTCCGAACCCTCGATTAGGAGAGACAGATCGGGCCGAGAGGCAGAGCTCCGGACCCTGCGGACTGGCACTCCTGCCCACCCTTTACAACGCCGGCCTGAACGGTCAGTTCGCCGCTCGTGCATGGGTTGCTACCAACGAGCACGAGGTTATAACAGCCTCCACCGGCGTCCTGCATGTCCAGGCCCAAGTCGCCACCGTTAGCGGAAACGGCTCCGCCAAGCGTGAGGGTCGCTGAGCACTCCTGCATGGCTCCTGGGTCATTTTCCCAGCCGCCTCCGTCTTCCCACTTCACGAACCAAGTGGGGACGCCGTCACAGGCAAGAACCAACGCGATGTAAGAGATATCAGGAGGGCTGGCGGTCTGGGCGTATGCCCGTCCCATTCCAAGTGTCTGAACTATCGGGGTAGCCCACACCACAGCGCCACCGAGGGCGGCACCCCTCTTCAACAAGTCACGACGAGTGATGCCCTGGCTCTCGGTCTCTGCCATCTTTCTATTCCTCTCCAACCATCGTGGGCGCGCTTCACGCCCGAACCTTGACCACTTTAAGCGCGATCACGTCACTCGTCTCTACGACTTCAGTCGTATTTACGGGGGTTAACATGTCACGCACAGTGGGCGAAGGAACCAATACCGTGGGGCCAGCGGGCACTCACATCCTCGAGACAGAAATCGGCGACGAGGTCAGCCTGTATGACCCCAAGACCGAGCAGGTAACCGTTTTGAACGGCACGGCCAGTGACATATGGCGTCTTGCCGACGGAGAGCACGACGTCGATGAGATCGTTCGGCTCCTCGCCGCTTCCTATCAGGTGAGCCCCGAATCAATTGCTCGCGAAGTAAGCGCTACGGTCGATCGCTTCATCGAAGCAGGCCTGCTCGAGTCGTAGTGAGAATCATCGCCCGCCCTGGGTGACCATCGGACCTCAGTGACCAGGTCTGGATCACCGATCGCCGCTACAACATCCTCGGTACCGTCTTCCGCGTCCTAACCCAAGACGACGGGCTGGCCGACAACATCGACCGACTATGGGCCCAGTTTGAAGCAACCAACAGGCCCGCCCGAGCCAAGCACATTGTTCAGGTGACCGGAGCCAAAGATGAGGCACACCGGCTTCACATGGGGTGCTATCGGATGGGTGCGGCGGATTCGGCTGAGGGCGTGCTCTCCAGACTCGTGTCGGTGGTCAACCAAAAAGCCATAGAAGAGGTGAGGGAGTTCTCCGTCCACGCCGCAGTCGTAGCCAAAGACGGTCGAGCTATCGCGATGCCAGCTGACTCAGGAGGCGGAAAGACAACATTGGCAGCCTCCCTGGTGATAGACGGTTTCTCATATCTGTCCGACGAGGCCCTGGTAATCGCCGACGACGGAAGCGTCATCCCCTATCCGAAACCGATGGCGTTGTCGGAGTGGTCATGCCAAACGCTCAAGATCCCGTCAGTGAACGGTGAGACGCTGGTCATGCCAGGCGATTTAGGAGGCAAGGCTCACGCGGGCCCATGCAAACTGGCTGACATCATCATCCCGACGTACGGTGCGAAAACACCCACGTTCGAACAAGAGCCTGCTTCCAGTGCCGTCACTGCTCTCATCGAGAAGTCTTTCAACCACTACAAGAATCCAGAGCGAGCCTTCCGGCTCGCAACCCAGGCGGCTCAGAGAGCCCGCGTCTGGCGCCTCAACTACGACGACCCCTTAGAGGCGGCCGGGTTGATCAAGGAGAGATTGGGCGGCTGAGCGCACCCTACGCCCCCTCCGACCCGACCCTGCGGGTCGGCCCACCTCCCCCGTTCCGCTCCGCTCCACAGGGGAGGAAAGAGACGCTCATGCGGTCCAGCCCAGGAAGGCTTCGCCCACTGTTATGTAGACGAACCAGAACCCAGCGGCGAGGACAGCGACCAACGGTGTTAGCGCTCGACGCTCCTTGAACACCCGGACCACCAGCCACCAACCGGCGAACCAAATGCCCAGGAGGACGAAGTACCACGGGGACGGCACCACGAGTCCGGACACCAGATAGAACCAACCCACCGCCAAGTACAAGACAATGCCGAGCACCCCGAGCACACGAGCCGAAGTCGTCATTCCACGGTCACCGTCTTGGCCAGGTTACGGGGTTTGTCCACGTCGAGGCCCTTGGCAGTGGCCACGTGGTAGGCAAGCAACTGCAGCGGTATCACCGCCGTGACCGTACACAACAGGTCCGGCCCGGCAGGTACCCGGAACACATGGTCCGCCACCTCCGCGACGTCGTCACCGTCTTCGGCGATCATCACGATCGTCCCTCCCCGGGCCCGCATCTCCTCCATGTTGGAGAGCGTCTTGGTCCTCACATGGCTGTCAGTGGCAACACCAACGACGATCACGCCTTTCTCGATCAGCGCAATCGGGCCGTGCTTCATCTCACCAGCCGCATACCCCTCCGCCCTCACATAGGCGATCTCCTTCAACTTGAGCGCACCCTCCATCGCCACCGGGAAGTCCCCGGAGCGGCCCAGGAAGAAGTAGTCGCGCACCCCTCCCCACTTTGATGTCAACGCCTGGATCTCGGACGACATCTCCAACGCTTTCTCCACCTGCTCCGGTAGCGCGGCCATGTCCTGCACCAGCACCGAGATGGCACCAGGGTCGAGCGTGCCACGGACCTGAGCGAGGTAGAGCGCCAGAAGCTGCATCGCCACCAGCTGGGTCGTGAAGGTCTTGGTCGCCGCCACGCCGATCTCCGGGCCGGCCCTCGTATACAAAACGGCGTCGGAGATTCGGGCCAGAGCCGAGTCGACCACATTGCTAACACCGATCAGCGTCGAGCCCTGCGCCTTGGCGTATCGAACGGCAGCCAAAGTGTCGATGGTCTCACCCGACTGGCTGATCCCGATCACCAGCGACCTTTCGTCCAGCACCGGGTCCCGGTACCGGAACTCGGAGGCGATGTCGATCTCAACCGGCAGCCTCGTCCATCTCTCAATGGCGTACTTGGCGGTCATCGCAGCGTGATAAGAAGTCCCGCACGCCACCACGAAGACCTTGTCGATGGAGCGCACCAATTCGTCGTCGATCTCCAACTCATGGAGCGCCACCGCTCCGGTCTGGGTCAGCCTCCCCGCCAGGGTGTCAGCAATGGCATGGGGCTGTTCGTAGATCTCCTTCAGCATGAAGGTGGGGTAACCCCCCTTCTCGGCAGCCTCCAGATCCCACTCGACCTTGCGGTGCTCGGGCTCGATCTCGTTGCCATCCAGATCGATCAGCTTCACCTTCCCCGGCGTGATCTCGACGACACGGTCGTCGTCAACGATCACCATCTCCCTTGTGTGCTCGAGGAAAGCGGGGATGTCGGAGGCGAGAAAGGTCTCATCGTCGCCCCGGCCCACGACCAAGGGCGAGCCCCGCCGGGCCCCCACGATCACGTTGGGATTGGAGCGCCTCATCACGCCGAGGGCCAGGGCGCCCTCGGCCTGGCGCATCACCTGGCGCACCGCCTCGATCAGAGGGACATCACCCATGTCCTCGATCATGTGGGCGATCACCTCGGTGTCGGTGGCGCTGGCGAACTCGTGCCCCGCCTCGATCAGCTTCTTTCTGAGATCGGACCAGTTCTCGATGATCCCGTTGTGGACCACCACCACCTCACGGTGACAGTCGACCTGGGGATGAGCGTTACCGGTATTGGGGGGCCCGTGAGTCGCCCACCGGGTGTGCCCGATGCCCGATGTGGCCGGCTCCGGCGACTCGGCATCCACAAGAGCCGTGAGGTCGGCGATACGGCCGGCCTGTTTGATGATGCTCAACGACCCCTCGTGGTTGAGGGCGATTCCAGCCGAGTCGTACCCTCGGTACTCGAGGTGTGCCAGACCCGGCAACAGAACGTCGGCGGCCGACTTCGGCCCGACGTACCCAACGATGCCGCACATATGCATCAGTTCCTTTCCAGGCGAGGGAACAGGGGCGACCCCGGCGTCGTCGAGCCGGTGCCCTTCGTGTGAGTCTCTGTTCCGGGATCGCTCCCGGGTTTTACTCTCTCACGTGACGACCGTGGCCGGCCGGGAAGGCATCCGCCGAATGTTTCGATGACCTTCCTCCTCGTCACCTCATGAATCATGAGGCCAGGCGCTATGTCTTGTGTCGCTGATCTGTCTCTTCTCGCCTACTCCACTCCTAGCGACGCCTTTGCCGCTCTTGTCAGTCGATCAGCGTAACGCCTCGCCGCCGTTTCGGAAGGGGCCTCCACCATGATCCTCAGCAGCGGCTCGGTCCCCGACGGCCTCACCAGGACCCGCCCATTGGATCCCAACTCGTCCTCTACGGCCTCCACTTCATCCCAAAGCCCGGTCGCAGACGAAATGTCGGCCCCGCGGCTCACCACGAGGTTCTGGAGCACTTGGGGATATTCGGTTATCGCCGCCTCCCGAAGCTCCCGCAGCTCCCGGCCAGTGCCAGCGATCACATTCATCAACTGCACTGCCGTGAGCAGCCCATCCCCAGTCTGGCTGTGCTCGGTGAAGATGATGTGCCCCGACTGCTCGCCACCCAGGCTGGCCGAATGCTCGTCCAGAGCCTCCTTCACATATCTGTCGCCGACCGTGGTCTCGACGATCCCGATCCCCGCCTCCTCCATCGACTTGCGGAAGCCCAGGTTCGACATGACCGTCGCAACGACCAGGTCTCCCTTGAGCTTTCCCTGGTCTTTGAGGTAACGGGCGATGATCGCCATGATCACGTCTCCGTTGGCGGTGCGGCCGTCCTCGTCTATCGCGATCAGCCGGTCGGCGTCCCCGTCGAAAGCAAACCCGATCCGCCCCTCGGCCCTCTCGGCAAGAAACGACGGGTTGGTGGCGCCACAGCCGGCATTGATATTGGTTCCGTCGGGTTCGGCTGCGAACACCTCGACGTCGGCGTTGAGCCTTCCGAAGAGGGTCGGTGCGGCCTGGTAGGCGGCGCCGTTGGCACAGTCGAGAGCGACTCTGAGTCCGCTCATCGAGTAGCGGGCCAGGCCGGCAACGTGTGATACGTACTCCTCGAGACCGTCCTTGTTCTCCACCCTGAAGCCGATCGAGTCACCGACGGCCAGCTTCGAGCCGGTGTCCCGCATCCGTGCTTCGAGCTCGCGTTCCAGCTCTTCAGGGAGCTTTGTTCCCCGGGACGACAACAGCTTGATCCCGTTGTCGGTCGCCGGGTTGTGCGAAGCAGAGATGATCGCACCCAGGGTGGCCGAGCTCTTCTCGGTGAGGTAGCTGATCCCTCCGCTGGGCACCACGCCGACGTCGATGGTGTCGATGCCTGCGGAGTGGATCCCGGCCTGGAGGGCCTCGGAGAGCATCGATCCCGAGCGCCGGGTGTCGCGTCCCACCAACACCGGGCCACCGCGGAGATAGGCGCCGACGGCCTGGCCAATGGACATCGCCAGCTCTGGAGTCAGCTCTGACCCTGCGGCGCCACGGACACCGTCAGTGCCAAAAATCGGCTTCCCATCGTCGAGGAGACGACGGAGGTTCGTCATGAGCCGAGGCTAACGCTTGGTGTACTGCGGGGCGCGGCGAGCCTTGCGCAGGCCGTACTTCTTCGACTCGACGACACGGGCGTCGCGAGTGAGCATCCCGGCCTTCTTGAGGCTGTCCCTGAGGCCCGGCTCCAATGCAACGAGAGCCCTTGCGATCCCTAGGCGGAGCGCGTCGGCCTGTCCGGTCCGGCCACCGCCTTCGAGCGTGGCCTCGATGTCGTATCTCCCCTGGGTCTGGGTGAGGTTCAACGGCTCCATCACCCGCATCCGCGTCGCCATCGTGGGAAAGAAGTCCTCGAGAGGGCGGCCGTTCAGCGTCACCTGGCCGGAACCGTCACGGAAACGCACACGCGCCACCGAGCGCTTACGCCGGCCGGTCGCCTGGACGAGTGGCTTGGTCATCGGGCTTCCACCTTTCGGATGTTGAGTTCGAGGAGCTGCGGGCTCTGAGCCTCATGGGGATGATCAGATCCGGTGTAGACCTTGAGCTTGCGAATCATCTTCCGCCCCAGCTTCGATTTGGGCAGCATCCCCCTGACCGCCCTCTCGATGACCGCCTCGGGGCGTCGCTCGAGGAGCGCCTCGAAGGTCTCCGCCTTGATGCCGCCGGGGTATCCCGAGTGCCGGTAGTAGATCTTGGACTGGCTCTTGCCCGAGGTAACAGCCACTTTCTCGGCATTGATGATGACGACGAAGTCGCCACCGTCGACATGGGGGGCGTAGGTCGGCTTGTGCTTGCCGCGGAGAATCGTCGCGACCTCGGAAGCCAGCCTCCCCAGTGGGAGATCGGTCGCGTCAACGAGGTGCCAGGAGCGCTCGATGTCGCCAGGCTTGGGCGAGTAAGTCTTGTTCATGGTCATCTGTTGTGTTCCTCGCACAGGTCAAGCACGGGGGACGTTTGGGGAAACGGCTCCGCAACGGGAGCAGGGCATATCCTATGACCGAACGCCCTGCTAGGCCAATCCGAATGATCACGATCGATGACGTAAACGACGCCCGCTCTCGCTTCGAGGGAAGAGTCACCACCACTCCCCTGGTTGCGTCGAACTCGTTCTCCCGGCTCTCGGGTCGAAAGGTGTTCTTGAAAGCCGAGTGCATGCAGCGCACCGGCTCGTTCAAGATCCGGGGGGCTCTGAACGTGCTCACCCGGCTGGAAGGCGCCCCTGTCGTGGCCGCATCGGCCGGCAACCATGCACAAGGAGTGGCCCTGGCCGCCTCGTTCGTGGGCTCGCCGTGCACCGTCTTCATGCCGACCATCGCACCGATCCCAAAGGTGAAGGCCACCCAGGACTATGGGGCAACGGTGAGGCTCACCGGGAACTCCCTCGCCGATGCCGTCGAAGCGGCCCAGGAGTTCGCCGAGATCAACGGAGCTCGGTTCGTCCACCCATACGACGACCCTCTCATCGTGGCGGGTCAAGGGAGCATGGGGCTCGAGATCGTCGAGCAACTGCCCGACGTGGGGACGGTGGTTGTGCCCACCGGAGGCGGCGGGCTCCTCGCCGGAACGGCTCTGGCGATCCATGCTGTGAAGCCAGAGGTGAAGGTGATCGGAGTCGAGATCGCCGCGGCCTCCGTCTACTCCGACAGCCGTGACCAAGGGTCGCTGATCCGCGACTATCCGAGAGGCGTGCCCACGGTCGCCGACGGGATAGCGGTCTCGGTCGCCTCGGAGATGGTCTGGGAGATCCTCCAGGAGCACGTGGAGGACATCGTGGTGGTCAATGACAGCCAAACAACTGCTGCTCTCACCATGATCCTCGAGCGCTCACGGCTCCTCGTCGAGCCCGCCGGAGCGGTTGGCGTCGCCGCCCTGCTCGATGGTCTCCTCCCCAAACACACCCCCGATCCGATATGCATCGTTCTCTCCGGCGGCAACATCGACCTGCTCTTCTTGGGCAAGGCAGTGCGGCACGGGCTCGAGGCCTCAGGTCGATTCGCCAAGTACACCGTTCTGGTGCCCGACGAGCCGGGCAGCCTGGCCACCGTGCTGAATTCCGTGGCGAAAGAGGGCGGCAACGTCGTCCACGTCGACCACCATCGGGAAGGGTTCGACCTCCCCTTCGGCATGGTCGAGATCGAGATCTCGGTCGAGACCCGGGACGCCGAGCACGCCGACCGCATCGCAGAGGCTCTCTCCGCATACGGGCTCTAGCTCGCCCCCCCTGGCTTTTCCTCCCCTGCGAAGCGGGGAGGTGGCTCCGCCGCAGGCGGAGACGGAGGGGGCAATTCGCCCCCCTCCCCGGGCTACGCCCGGGACTCCCCCCGTTTCACGGGGGGAGAAAGGCCGAGGCTCAGTAGCTGACCGACCAGAGGGTCAGGCCATGCGGAGGGGCGACGGTGGCCACCGCCGAGCGATCCCTGGCGGCGATCACATCCGGCACCGCATCGGCTGGGGCGAATCCCCGCCCTATGTCATAAAGGTGGCCAACGATCGAGCGGACCATCTGATGGCAGAAGGCGTTCGCCTGGATCCACATCTCGTTAACCCCGTCGCGTTCGGACCAGGTCAGCTCGTGGACCCTCCGCACGTTTGACCGGTCCTCTACGGAACGGCAAAAAGACGTGAAGTCGTGTTCTCCGACAAAGTCTGCGCTCGCTGCGGCCATTGCTTCCAGGTCCAGGTCACGGCCCACATGCCAGACGAAACCACGGGTTAGCGGGTCAGAAGCCGGTCGGGTATCGATGAGATACCGATAGCGGCGGGCGGTGGCGGAGAACCGCGCACTGAAGTCGGGGGCCGCCACGATGACATCGGTGATCGAGATCTCCGGGCCCACCAACCCGTTGAGTGAACGCATCAGCTCGCCGAGGTCGAGTTCTCCTTCGTGGTCGAATGACACCACCTGGCCTCTGGCGTGGACACCGGCGTCGGTCCGCCCGGCCACGGCTGTCTCCGGCACCTCGCCGAGAAGAGCCTCCAGGGCATCTTCGAGCACGCCTTGAATCGTCCGTTGCCCGGGCTGGCGGGCGTAACCCCTGAACCCGGTTCCGTCGTATGCGAGATCGAGCCGGATGACCGGCACGATCAGAAGAGGGTGCCGAAGACTGCGAACGGGACCCTGAACAACGCCCGCACCAGGGCGGCTGCCGCAAAGCCGATGAGGACGGCGGCCACTGTCTTGTTCAGCGGTAGGTCGGTCGCCTCCCTGGTGCCGACCACGAGCACGGCCAGATACCAGACGAGGCCCGCCACCGCCGCGAAGCCCCCCACGATCTCCAGAAGAAGGGGCAGGGTGGCCAGACCCTGCAGGGCGAGCAAGGATTGGGGGCGGTTCGTCGCACCAAAGAGGCGGGTCGCGGCGAACCAGGTGGCGAACCCGAGAATCAGCCAGGAAACCATTGCGCCGATCACGACGCTGAGGAGCCCGGTTATCGAGAAGGAGCCCGACCTGACCACAACCCAGCCGAGATAGGTGGCCGCCCCAACCGACGCCACCACCAGGGCCCCGTCGGCCATTGCGTCGTCATCGAAGAACGCCTCGGTGAACGCGGTCTTGTCGAAGAGCGCCGCCCTACCGGCGCG
>JAWWBL010000049.1:0-12457 GCA_033720975.1 Acidimicrobiia bacterium
ACGGTCGAGTGTGCAGGCGCGACTTTGATCGCGTTGTCGACGAGATTGGTCAAGGCCCGGTCGAGCGAAACCTCCACCCCTCGGGCGGTCACCGCCTCCGTGGTGGTGGACAGGTGAACCTCGACGTCTGTTGCAGCCGGGCGGAACTCGGCTGCTTTTGCTTCCACGAGACTCGCCAGGTCGACAGCAACGGCTTCGGCCCGGCCTATCTGGAGCCGAGCAGCCGCGAGCAGACCTTCGATCATCACCGCCATTTTCTCGACGTTTCGCTTGACGATCTCGCCAGCGCGCCTCCAGTCCTCCACCGTGGCCTTCGGGTCGGCGGACACCAATTCGACGTTGGACTGCATCACGGCAAGAGGTGTCCTCAGATCATGGCTGGTATCGGCCAGGAAATCCCTCTGACTCTGGAAAGCTGTTTCCAAGCGCTCCAGCATGTCATCGAACGTCCTGGCGAGCCTGGTCAGTTCGTCGTCCGGACCGATGAGGTCGATTCGCCGGCTCAGGTCGGAAGCCTGTATCTCGGTGGCGACGCTCGCGATGTCGTCGATCGGCTTGAGGGCACGGCCCGACATCACCCACCCCACGAAGAGGCTGACCAGGAAGAGGGCTACCAGCGCGATGACGGTGAATTGGGCGACCTCCTGTAGGACCATCTCGTTGTAGATCGTTTCGATCGCTCTTACCTGGCGCTCCTCGAGCACACCTACGTTGATCACTTCGCCGGACCGCAGGACAACCGACTGGTTCGACATGATGTAGCCGGTCATGGTCTGTGACCGCAACCAGCGCTGCGTTGACCAGTAGACCAGGCCGAGTAGGGCGCCACCGAGACCGAACACGACGGCCGAGTACTGGACCGACAGGCGAAAGCGGATGGTCTGGAAAACGGACATCACTCCTCCAGCTTGTAGCCACGCCCGGGCACGGTGGTGATCAGGGGAGGATCCCCGAGCTTCTTGCGGAGGTTGCTCAGGGTGACACGCACCACGTTGGTCAGCGGATCCGCCATCTCGTCCCAGACATGCTCGAGGAGGCGCTCCTGGCTGTGGACGATCCCCGGTCGGACCATAAAGTAGTGAAGTAGGGCGAACTCCTTCGAGGTGAGGTCGAGGGACTCACCGTCCCTGGTGGCAACGAAGCGGGCTTCGTCCATCTCGAGTGGCCCCACTCTCAACACGGGATCGGATTCGGTCTCACGGCGCAACAGCGCTCGAACCCGGGCTGACAGCTCGGCGAATGCGAAGGGTTTGACGAGGTAGTCGTCAGCCCCGGAGTCGAGACCCGAAACACGGTCCTCGACGGCGTCCCTGGCGGTGAGCATGAGTATCCGGGGACGCTCCTCTTCGAAAGTCGGTAGGTCTCCTGAGACGAGGGCCCGGCAAAGCCCCAATCCGGAACCGTCGGGCAGGTTCCAATCGAGACAAACCAGGTCATAGCCTGCGGTGCGCAGCTTCAGGTCCGCCGCAGACGCGTCCGAGGCGACATCGACGGCGTACCCATCGCGGCGCAAGCCCCTGGCGATGGCCTCCGCCAGATCTGATTCGTCTTCGACAACAAGCAACCGCAAAGCCCCCGAAAGATAGGCGTCGAGGCGTAAGAGTCGAATAAACCGCAGATTTTCGCGGTCGCTGACAAGTATGGACTTCCGACCTACTACGGATTCGGCAACCAAATGCCGATAGAAGGAGTCGGAGTAACAGAGAGATGGTTTTGACGTTCATCACTCGCGACGTGGAGGGATTCCACACTTACACCGGGCACGTCATCTGCCGGGGGCCTACGACCATCGTGTTGCTCCTGACCGAACCGTTCAACCTTGCTGGCAGATCGGTTCAATTCCCGATAACGGATGTCGTCGAGGAGAAGGTCGTCTCGGCCTGACTCAGCCCCGGGCGGCGTACACTTCCCATTCCCCAGGGACGCCTTTCAGCTGGTGTGACCCGACCGGCTCGAACATCAGCTGCGAACCCACGACGAGATCCTTGACGGTCCGAGAGACGTAAACCTCCCCGGGGCCCGCCATGGAAGCGATCCGGGCACCGATGTGCACCCCCATCCCAGCCACGTCATCACCGATCAGTTGAACCTCACCGGTGTGGAGGCCGGCTCGCACCTCGATTCCCAGCGGGACCATCGCCTGGGTTATGGACAGCGCTGCGCGTACCGCACGGGCAGGGCCGTCAAAGGTCGCCATGAACCCATCCCCGGTGGTCACACGCTCGACCCCTCGCCAACGCACCAGTTCGGATCGGGTCACCTGGTTGTGACTCTCGAGTAGCGCTTTCCATCTCTGATCCCCCAACTCCGATGCCCGCTTGGTCGAGTCGACGATGTCGGTGAACAGAACCGTTGCCAGGATGCTCTCGCTTTTGCCAACCGAACGCTCACCGGTGACAAACTCCTCGATCTCATCCACGAGGTCGTCAGGGTGGTGGGACGCCCAGAAGAGATGGGTCGCACCAGGCAGCTCGACGAAACGCGCATTTGGGATCTGCGACGCGATCCATCGCCCCTCCTCCACCTTCACATCCTCATCATCAGTTCGATAGATACAGAGAGTCGGGACCTGGACCAGAGGGAGAGCCGCCCGAGTGTCCACCGCCGTGTTCATCCGAAGCAACTGCGCCGCGGCGCGCGGTGACGCGCCCATGCGGAAGTACCTGGTCATCCATCCACGGAACGCTTGATCGTCCTTCCGGTCACCGAGCATGTACTGCGGCAGCGCCTGCGGGTCCCCCCAGGTGCGCTCGGTCTCTTCGATCTCGGCCTCCCGGTCGGCGGGCTTGGGGGCCCACGGATAGTCCTCGGACCAGACCCGCTTGGCATAGGTGCCGATCAGTATGAGGCCCTCGGTCCGCTCCGGGTAAGTGGCCGCAAAGAGGGTTGCCATGTTCCCACCCTCGGAGTGACCCATGAGAATCGCACGCTCGGAGCCAACCTCGTCCATCACCGCCCGCACATCGTCCATCCGGTCCTCGAGCGAGGGCAGCTCTGTGTCTGGGACCCGATCCGACATCCCGGTGCCACGTTTGTCAAAGATGATCAACCGTGCGAAGGACCCCAACCGACGAAGGATGGAGGCCAGCACCGGGTCGTCCCACATGAGCTCCACGTTTGACACCCAACCCGGCACATAGATCAAGTCGTGGTCTCCGCCACCGGTCACCTGGTAGGCGATGTTGACATCCCCACTCTTGGCGTACCGAGTCGTGGCCATCTGGGCTCGAGTGTACGTGACATTCCCAGTCGGGCCTGCATGCGAAAGAAGCGCAAAAGTGTTCAGGCACCCGATAGCCTGACGGCATGAACGAGACGCTTCAGGCCCTGATGTGGGTAGGCGGAGTAGGTGCGCTCGCCGGCCTGGTTGGTGGGTTCTTCGCGGGGGCAGACAATCTCCTGGGGACGATCCTCATGGGGATCATCGGGAGCATCGTCCTAGCTGCCATCGTTCGCGTCGCGGGTGGTCCTGCCATCTACGGGGTGGGCGAAGAGGAGTTCTCCCTGGTTTGGGGGGCGGTAGGCGGCCTCGTCCTCGGCTTCGTCGTCGGCAAGAGCAACACTTGACCTACTTCTCGAGGCTCTCACCGCCCGTATAGGGCGCCTACAACCTGAGGTAAGCGATTCGCGTCAGCCGATAGCGCCGGCGGCGGCCATGTTGAGCTCGATCAGCCGGTTCATCTCCACGGCGTACTCCATGGGGAGCTCTTTCACGATCGGCTCGATGAAGCCGGCGACGACCATGGCAGTCGCCTGGTCCTCGGTGAGACCCCTGGACATCAGATAGAACAACTGGTCCTCCCCCACCTTGGAGACCGTTGCCTCGTGGCCTATCTCGGCGTCGTTCTCCTCGATCTCCATATAGGGATAGGTGTCCGAGCGGCTCTCCTCGTCGAGGATCAGGGCGTCACAACGCACAAAGCTCCTGGCGTTCTCGGCTCCCGGTTCGACACGCACCAGACCCCGATACCCGGCTCGCCCGCCACCCTTGGAGATGGACTTGGAGACGATCGTGGACGTGGTGTCGGGGGCGACGTGAACCATCTTGGCCCCGGCATCCTGATGTTGTCCCTCGTTGGCGAAGGCGATGGAAAGGACTTCCCCATGGGCACCCGGCTCCATAAGCCACACGGCCGGATACTTCATGGTCAGCCGCGACCCGATGTTGCCGTCGACCCATTCCATCGTGGCGTTGCGGTAGGCAGCGGCACGCTTGGTGACCAGGTTGAAGACGTTGTTGGACCAGTTCTGGATCGTGGTGTATCGGCAGCGCCCGCCTTCTTTGACCACGATCTCAACAACCGCCGCGTGCAGGGAGTCGGTGGTGTACACCGGTGCGGAGCAACCTTCGATGTAGTGCACGAAAGCGCCCTCGTCGACGATGATCAGCGTTCGCTCGAACTGGCCCATGTTCTCCGAGTTGATGCGGAAGTAGGCCTGGAGCGGCTGCTCCACGTGAACTCCGGGCGGGACGTATATGAACGAGCCACCGGACCATACCGCCGAGTTGAGTGCAGCAAACTTGTTGTCATTGGGCGGGATGATCGTGCCGAAGTGCTCCCGCACCAGCTCGGGGTACTCGCGGACGGCGGTGTCCATGTCGGTGAAGAGCACGCCTTGGGCCTCGAGGTCCTCACGGTTGCGGTGATAGACCACCTCGGACTCATATTGGGCGGTGACACCGGCCAGATACTTTCTCTCCGCTTCAGGAATCCCGAGCTTTTCGTAGGTCTCCTTGATCGACTCGGGGACCATGTCCCAGTCCTTGGCCTGCTCACCCTCCGGCTTGACGTAGTAGTAGATGTTGTCGAAGTCGATCTCGTTGAGGAGACCGCCGCCGCCCCACTGAGGGATCGGCCTCGATAGGAAGCGCTTGTAAGCCTTGAGCCTGAAGTCGAGCATCCATTGTGGCTCGCCCTTCATGGCGGACATGTCGCGAATCACGTCCTCGTCAAGCCCTCTCCTGGGCTCAAAGGCGAGCTCCACCTCGTCATGCCAGCCGAGCTGGTAACCACCCAGGTCAATGTCGATTGTTGCCAACGGACTCACCTCGTCGAAAGTTGCGGAGGAGGCATCCAGCCCCCGAATTTCCACTATCCGCGTAGTGGGATTGTACCCGGAACTACCGACTGGGAAACACTGGTCAGCCGCTAGCTTGCCCACATGCCGGTCATAGTGATCGGAGCGGACACCGCATCCGGGCGCGCCATCGCCGACGGGCTGTCGTCACCCGGACGTGAGATCAGGGTGTTCGTCTCCGATGAGGAGCAGGGGGCCGACTTCAAGGATCGAGGGTTCAAGGTGGCGGTCGGGGATGTCTCCGACGAGAGCCATGTGGAAGGCGCGGCGCTCAACTGCTTCACAGCGGTGCTCATCGCCGAGGCTGCGAAGGACGGGCGGGAGCGCTCCTTTGCAACCTCTCATCAAGCCGTTGTAGAAGGATGGGCGCGAGCGGTCGGAGCCGCCGGTGTGAGGAGGGTCGTGTGGGTCACCGACGCGGAGCCCCCCGAGACACCGCAGGCCGAGGTCGCAGCGGTCGCCCCGGGAGCGGACGACCTGGTGTCTCGTGTGGTTGCGATCGATGACGCTCAGCTTGCTGAGTGATCGCTTGCTTGTTCCGCCATCTCGTCCCGCAAGGCATCAAAGGCGGCCAAGGCTTCTTCTCGTATCTCCGCCAGGATCGGATAAGGGTTGATCGGCCGGTTGTCGTAACGGATCTCGAAATGGAGATGAGGCTGGGTCGCTTCTGCGTTACCTGAGTCGCCAACCCATCCGATCAACTGTCCGCCGCTCACCTCGGCGCCTTCTTCGATTCCCGGAGCCACAGTCAGAAGCCAGCTGGCCTCGTTGTCGTCGGTGTCGAGATTGTCGTTGTTGAGGTGCATGTAATACGAGGTCCACCCTCCCTCGTGCTCGATACGCACATAACGACCTGGCCTCGAGCCTTCCTCTACCGACCCGACGATCCCATCTGCGAATGCATACACGCCGGTCATCTTTGGCGCCATCAGGTCATTGCCTCGGTGAGCGCGCCTACCAGGCCGGGAGTCACCCCAGTCGTTGTGATGTGTCGCCTGGTCGACCTCGACCGGGAAGCTGACTTCGAAGGATGGCTCTGGATGATGGGCGACCGCAACCGATGACGAAGCAACGAGAAAGAGAGCGAGAGCGAGCGAAATCAGAGGTCGTGATGTCATGTCTGCTGGGATTTGGCTGGGTTGGCGGTTGGTGTACCGGCCCGGGATCCCCCCCGGGAGCAGGTGCGGAGCCTAAGAGCCTTTCGGTGGCACAGGGAATCCTTCGGCCCCCAACCCGCCTCCCTTTAGAGCGACGGCGGTCGTCCCGCCGAGGCGCGGACGGTAAAACGAAGTCGAGAGACGGGCTCGTCGTCCACCGAGATCACGAACGAGTAGTGGCCCTCCTGGGCAAAGACCAGGTTGTTGAAAGTGAATGAGCGGACCACTGCGAAGTCGGTGGTTCCGTCCGGGTGCCTGGCCTCGATGGGGAACGCGATGTCGTAGGAGAGGGCGGTGGGGAGCACTGGCTTTCCGTCGGCGTCTTGCAACTCGACCGACAACTTCAGCCGGTCGCTGGCCCAAGAGACGGGAACTCTCAGACGCAGCCCGATGGCCAGACTCGGGTGGCGAGCCGGGAATCCCCGAACCCAGAGCGTGTCCCAGCCACCTCCAAGTATGAACAGCTTGCCGCGAACCGCTTGGACGGCATCGGCCAGCAAAGCCACATCGATGGTGGGGCCGAGCGAGTCCGGGGCCGAATCCACGCCGCGGACCCTAACCAGGTCGATTGAGGACCAGACCCGGTATCGGATATCGTTCCGGGCAGGAGGCCCGATGACCGACACCAAATCAATCGCCCCGGCCGAGGGGAAGCTCGGCGTGCTCACTCCGGGAATGGGAGCTGTGGCCACGACTTTCTTCTCGGGGGTGCTCGCTGCGCGAAGGGGGTACGCCACCCCCGTCGGATCGCTAACTCAGATGTCGCACATCCGATTGGGCAAGCGCACCGAAGATCGCAATCCGCTCATCAAGGACTTTGTGCCGCTCGCCGACCTCGCGGATCTCGAGTTTGGGGGCTGGGACCCCTACTCGGAGGATGCGTACGCAGCGGCAATGAGGGCAGGTGTGCTGGAGGCGCGCGACATCGAGGCGATTGGAGACGAGCTACGGGCGATCACGCCCATGCCGGCGGTGTTCTCACCGAGATGGGTGAAGAACCTCGATGGCATCGATCAGGTGAAAGAGCACGCGACGCTCATGGACGCAGCCGAAGCACTCATGGAGGACATAGATCGATTTCGCTCTGAGAAGCAGGTTGATCGCCTCGTCGCGGTGTGGTGTGGCTCGACGGAGGCCTACGAGGACCCCACCAGCGTTCATCTCGACCTGAAAGCATTCGAGCAGGGCCTCAAGAACAACGACGAGCACATCTCGCCGTCCCAGGTCTACGCCTACGCCTGCCTGAAAATGGGGGTGCCTTTTGCCAACGGCGCACCCAACCTGAGTGTCGACATCCCCGCGATGGTCGAGCTCTCTGCTCAGGAGAACTTGCCAATCGCCGGCAAGGACTTCAAGACGGGCCAGACCCTCATGAAGACAATGATCGCACCGGGCCTGAAAGCGCGGATGCTCGGGATCAACGGCTGGTTCTCCACCAACATCCTCGGCAACCGGGACGGGGAGGTGCTCGACGATCCGGACAGCTTCAGATCCAAGGAGGTCTCCAAGCTCGGTGTGCTGGAGCACATTCTCCAGCCCGACGTCTACCCGGAGCTCTACGCAGACATCTACCACAAGGTCCGGATCAACTACTACCCCCCCAAGGGAGACGACAAGGAGGGCTGGGATCACATCGACATCTTTGGTTGGCTGGGCTACCCCATGCAGATCAAGGTCGACTTCCTGTGCAAGGACTCGATTCTCGCCGCACCCATCGTCCTCGACCTGGCCCTCTTCATGGACCTCGCATCCCGGGCGGGGTTGACCGGCGTCCAGGAATGGCTGTCCTTCTACTTCAAGAGCCCGCAGCACGCCCCAGGCCTGTACCCGGAGAACGACCTGTTCATCCAACTGACCAAGCTGAAGAACAACCTCCGGCACCTAATGGGTGAGGAGTTGATCACCCACCTCGGCACCGAGTATTACTCAGAAGGCTGACCGGCACCTTGATTGATGCTCCCGGCGCGGACTACAGCCGGAAGTGGCTGGTGATGATCGCCGTCTCTGTCGGAGTGCTCTTGGCAACGATCGACGCCTCGATCGTCAACATCGCGTTCCCTACCCTGGTCGATGAGTTGGAGACGACCTTCAACTCCATACAGTGGGTCGCCCTGGGCTATCTGTTGACCATTGCGACTCTCACGCTCGGGATGGGTCGGCTTGGGGACGTCATCGGCAAGAAAGGGCTGTACGTCGCGGGTTACGTGGGCTTCACCGTCGCCTCGGCCCTTTGCGGCCTCGCTCCCGACGTGGGCTGGCTCATCGGTTTCCGCGTCCTTCAAGCGGTTGGAGCGGTGCTCGTCCTCTCCTTGGGGAGCGCCATCCTGGTAGAGGCGTTCCCTCCGACAGAGCGCGGCAAGGCCCTCGGATGGATCGGGACCGCAGTCTCGTTGGGGATCATCTCGGGTCCTGTCATCGGCGGCTTACTCATATCTGCTTTCAGCTGGCGCGCGATCTTCTTCGTGAACGTCCCGGTCGGGCTCATCGGGACGTTCGTGGCTCTCCGCCATGTGCCAAAGACCCCGCCTGCGGCCGGACAGCGATTCGACTTCCTTGGGGCGGCACTGATGAGCACATCACTTCTCTCACTCTCGCTGGCGCTGACGCTCGGCCAGGTGCGAGGCTTTGCCTCGCCGCCCATGCTCGGCTTGTTCTTCCTGGCGGCCGCTACCGCCGCGGCATTCATCAGGATCGAATTCCGTGTGGAGTCACCGATGATCGAGCTTCGGCTGTTCAAGAACCCGGTGCTCACCGTCAGTGTGGTCAGCGGATTCCTCACCTTCGTCTGTATGTCTGCGACCTTCTTCCTGCTTCCCTTCTACCTGGATGGGATGCTCGGTCTCGATCTGAGAACGGTTGGGCTCCTGTTGGGGGCGGCTCCGCTGATGGTGGGTCTGGTCTCGCCCCTGGCCGGCAGTCTGTCCGATCGGATCGGTGTCCGCCCTTTGACGCTCGCGGGTCTCATCACGATGTCGGGCGCCTATCTGGGATTCCTGACCATCGACCTCGACCTGACAGTGCCTCACTACCTCGCTATAGCGATTCCTCTTGGGATCGGCGTGGCCGTGTTTCAATCACCAAACAACAGCGCAATCATGGGATCAGTCCCCAAGGAGTACATGGGTGTGGGGGGCGGTCTTCTCACCATCACCAGGCTGCTGGGTCAGATCACGGGAATCGCGGTCCTCGGCTCCATCTGGGCGGCGAATGTCGCTCGCTCAGTGGGAGGCGACCTCCCTGATGGGGGCGCCACCGCCGCACCGGTGATCAGCCAGATGGAAGGGCTCCACGCGACCTTTCTCATCGCAGCCGTCATCATGGCCAGCGGCGTCCTGGTAGGCGCCTGGGGCCTCAGGAACGAGCGTCGCCCCGTTCGAGCCTCCGCCTAGCCTGCCCGGATGGACGATGTCGTCGTTGGCAACTTGAAGATCCCCGGTGGCGAGATCGAGGAGGTCTTCAAGACCACGGGGGGACCTGGTGGCCAGCACGCCAATCGGACGCGCTCCCAAGTTCGATTGCGCCTGCGGATCGACGGATCGTCGCTGCCATCCGAGGTGAAGGCCAGGCTGGTCGAGCGGTTCGGGGAGGTTGTGGAGTCCCAATCTTCGGAATCTCGCTCCCAATTCCGAAACCGGGCGATCGCCCGCCGCAGGCTCGCCGAGAAGATCTCGGCCGCCCTGGTCGACCCCACGCCAAGGAAGCCAACCAAGCCGACACGCGCCGCCAGGAGACGCCGCCTCAGGGACAAGAAGGCGAGAAGCGAGCTGAAGCGGCAGCGACGCAGCCCCGAAATCGAATAAGGGATACGATCGTCTGGTGGCAAGGCAGATGACACCAGAGCGCTGGGAGTATTTCTCCGCCTACGCCGACGAGCTGTTCGGAGAACCGGACGAGCAGATGGCGACGCTGATGGATCGCGCATCCGAGGCCGGTCTGCCCCAGATATCGGTCGGTTCGGACGTGGGCCGGCTGCTCAGCATCCTGGCCGGGTCAACTGCTGGCCGCCTGGCCGTCGAGGTTGGGACGCTCGCCGGTTACTCCGCGATCTGGATCGCCCGAGGCCTACCTGACACGGGCAAGGTCATCACAATCGAGTACGAGGACAGACACGCCGACTTTGCCGAGGCGGAGATTGCCGCCGCAGGCCTCTCCTCGAAGATAGAGGTGGTCCGGGGCCCAGGCCTGGACGTGATTCCCTCCCTCGCCGGGCGGGTCGGTCTGGGTGGGGTTGATTTCGCGTTCATCGACGCGGTCAAGGACGAGTACATCGGCTATTTCGACGAGCTAAAGCCTCTGCTCGCAGTAGGAGCGCTGGTGGTCGCAGACAATGTGTACGGGACTGGCCAGGGTTGGATCGACGAGGGCTACGGAACTGACAGCTTCAACCGGCACGTAGCGGCCGACCACGACTTCGTTGCGACGATCACTCCGATGCGCGCCGGTCTGCTGATAGCTCGTCGCATCTCATGAATGTGACAGTCCTGGGAGGAAGAGGACTCCTCGGATCGCGTGTGAGCCGTCTTCTCGAGGAAGCCGGCCACGAGGTGCTGGTGGCTAGCCGCTCCGCGGCGACGCCTGTGGACATGGCAAGCGGGCATGGTCTGAGAGCCGCGGTCGAGGCCGCCGACGCGGTGATCCACCTCGCCTCGGACCCGCGCCGCCCCAAGAAGGTGGACGTCGGAGGCACACGGCGTCTCGTGGGTCTGATCGAGGAGGATCAGAGGCTCATCTACGCCTCCATCGTGGGTGTGGACCGGCATCCGTTCGGCTACTACAAGGCGAAGCACGACGCAGAACGGATCATCGCCGAGCACCACGAGGATCATGTCATCCTCAGGGCTACCCAATTCCACGACTTCGTCGCATTCTTCATCGGAGCGGCGCTGCGGCCGATGGTGGCACTGATACCGAAGAACTTCGTGTTCCAACCGGTCGACACCGACGAGGTGGCGTCTCGTGTAGCCGGCTTGGTCCACACCTCGCATCGCGGGTTGCTACCCGACTTTGCCGGTCCAGAGGTTCTGACGGCCGAGTATCTGGCGCGTTCGCTCCTGGCAGCACAAGGCAAGACCAAACCAATCCTCAACCTCCCCGTGCCGGGAAAGGCGGCTGCAGCGTTCCGTGCCGGCCTCCACACCAATCCCGATGAGGCAGTTGGCGTCAAGACCTGGGACGACTACCTACGCGACTTCACCGCCAAACGAGGCTGAGACCGCGGCGCGGTCCGGCTTCCCGATCGACGTTCTCGGAATCTCCTCCATCCTCGTCCACCTCTTCGGGATCATGAACCGCGGCAAGCGGCCAGCCAACCACTCGGCCAGTGCTGCTCCGCCAACCTCTCCCGAGTAGGCACAACAGACTCTCTCGCCCCATTCCGGGTCGGGAATGCCGACTACTACGACATCGCCGACGGAGGGGTGCGCTCTCAACTCCCCTTCCACCATCTCTGGGGCAACCTTCTCACCACCGGTGTTGATGATGGTGTCGGCCCTGCCCAGAACCACGAGCGCGCCATCATCGTCGAGCAGGCCGAGATCGTTTGTGTTCAGCCAATCGCCTTCCCTATCCGGGCAGCCAACGTACCCCGGGGACACCTGCGGAGACCTTATGGCAATCCGCCCTTCCTCACCGATCTTGAAGTCGACACCGGGCAGGGGATGCACCCTGTTGGCCAGCGGCGCTTCTGGGCGCAAAGTGGCCACCTGGCCGAATGTCTCGGTCATGCCGTAGGTGGGGCGAACCGACAGCCCCCGAGCTTCGGCTCGTTCCAGAAGCTCGAGGGGGACTGGGCCCCCGCCCACGAGCACCGTCCGCACGTCTGGAGCCTCCCCTCCCACCTCGAGCAACCGGTGCAGCATCGTTGGCACCACCGACACCATCGTCACACCCCCTGCAACAGCCTCCCAGGTCCCAATCGGGTCGAAGCCAGGTCGCAGGAGCACCGATCCACCGGTCCACGCCTGTCGGAACAAGATCGAAAGCCCCGCCACATGATGCAGCGGCAGGTCGAGCAACCAGCGATCCTCGGATCCATGGCCAAGGTGTGAGGCAGAGGCCGTCACCGCAGCCTCCAGGTTCGAAATCGTGAGCCGAACACCCTTGGGCGACCCGGTGGTCCCCGACGTCGCCAGCACCAGCGCTGCCCCTCCGCTGTCTCCGGTGACCGGGCCGACGATTGCCCCGCCCCCGAACGCCGCAGCGAGGATGTCAAAGACAGAATC
>JAWWBL010000050.1:0-11863 GCA_033720975.1 Acidimicrobiia bacterium
GAGATATGGCGCAAGTCGGGACGTTATGAGCTCATCGGTGACAATCTCTTCAAGCTCAAGGACAGGAAAGGGGCCGAACTGGCACTGGGCTTCACCGGTGAGGAGATCTTCGCGATGCTGGCCACAGAGCTCTTCTCATATCGAGATCTACCTCAGATCTGGTACCAGATGCACTCGAAGTTCAGAGATGAGCCACGCCCCAAGTCGGGTCTGCTTCGAGTACGAGAGTTCACGATGAAGGATTCATACACGTTGGACATCGACAGGCCAGGGCTCGACACTGGTTTCGACAAACACCGAGCGGCTTACGAACGCATCTTTGCCCGAATCGGTCTGGACGCAGTCGCCGTGGAGGCGTCATCGGGGGCGATGGGTGGCTCGGAGTCGATCGAGTTCATGCAACGGAGTGATGCCGGGGAAGACTGGGTGGTCACGTGTGAGACGTGTGATTACCGGGCCAACGTCGAACGTGCGGTGTCAGCGCTCCCGTTGGTGGATGATGGCGAGCCGGAATCACTGGAACGATTCCCGACACCTGGCCTGCGCACCATCAAGAGCCTGGCCGAGGCTCACCCCGACCTAGCTGCCGCCGAGCGTCAGATAAAGACGCTGGTGTACTACGTGTCCGGTGAGCCTGTGCTGATCCTGCTCAGGGGGGACCACGATCTTCAGGAGCAGAAACTCCTCGACGCCACGGGAGCACCCGAAGACGCCGTCCGTCCGGGGCAACCCGACGAGATACGCGAGGTCCTTGGAGCCGATCCGGGGAGTCTCGGGGCGGTGGGCGTTTCAGACCTGACAGTCTTCGCTGACCCGGCGCTCGAAGGACGGTTCAACATGACTACCGGGGCCAACGAAGACGACTGGCACTATCGGGGCGTCGATGTCGCCCGCGACATCAAAGTCACGACTTGGGCTGACCTCAGGGCAGTCACCGATGGCGAGATCTGTGTCGAGGACGGGGGCACTCTGGACCTGTGGAAGGGGATCGAAGTCGGTCACATCTTCAAGTTGGGCACCCAGTACTCCGAGACGTTTGGCGCTTACGTCCAGGACGAGGACGGCGAAAGCCATCCCATCATCATGGGTTCTTATGGCATCGGTGTGGAGCGCGACATGGCTGCGGTGGTTGAGGCCAACCATGACGAGAATGGGATCATCTGGCCGGTCTCGGTGGCGCCCTATGAGGTCGTCATCACCGTGGTGCGCGCCGATGACGACGCCACTTTGGCCGCCGCTCGACGGCTCTACTCCGAGCTCCAGGAGGCCGCTGTCGAGACCCTCCTGGACGACCGCATCGACCGTCCCGGAGTGAAGTTCGCCGATGCCGAGCTCATCGGAATTCCCTACAGGGTCACCGTGGGACCGAGGGGAGTCGAGTCCGGGACTGTGGAGCTTGTCGAGCGGCGCGGGCTGGTCAAGAGCGAGGTCGGGATCGACGACGTCGCAGCGCGTGCGATCGAGGCGGTCCAAGCCGCTCGAAGCGCCATTTAGAGAACGCTCGGCTCCCAACCTATAATCCGTCACACAACAGGACGCTTTTCGGTCAGGTGGGCGCCTCTGGCACCCACCTGGTTTGTTGTGTAGAGAGACGAATTGAAGACGGTTGAAATGACGCAAGCAGCTCAGATTTGGGAGCTCGTGGAGCCCTATCTGGCCGCCGAGCGGCTCGAGTTGGACGATCTCGAGCTGACCGGCTCCGGAGGAGGGCGCATCTTGCGCGTCACGGTCGACGGACAAGACGTCAACATCGACCGTCTGGCCAGCCTCTCTCGAGGTATCGCTCGAATGCTCGACAACGAGACGGATCTGCGCGACCAGTACCAACTGGAAGTCAGCTCGCCTGGTTTGGAGCGCAAGCTCAAGCGGCACGCGCACTACGTCAAGTCCATCGGCAGAGAAGTCGTGGTGAAGATGCGAGCGGGCGACGGCGCCGCCACCCACCGAGGTGTCCTCTCCGCGGCGGACGAGAAGTCATTCACGGTTGAAACCCCCGGAGCGGCGGTGGTCGTTGACTACGGGGACGTGATCAGCGCGAAGACTGTGTTCAAGTGGGAGAAGGCCCCCAAGCCGGGCCGTTGAAGGAGAGTCATGAAGCTTGACACGATGATGGAGGCCATCGAGGTCCTCGCCCGAGAACGCGGGGTGCCGGTCGACGCCATCCTCGATGCCTTTGCCAACGCCTTGGTCGCCGCGTACAAGCGCAGTCCGGGTGCGGCGGAGGAGGCGCGGGTAACAATCGACCCCGAGTCGGGCGAAGTCAAGGTCTACGCGCAGGAGCTCGATGAGGAAGGCAATGTCATCGACGAGTGGGAGGACACTCCCGAGGGTGAGGCGTTCGGTCGCATAGCTGCTCAGTCCTTCAAGCAGGTCATGCAGTTCAAGCTGCGCGAGGCCAAGCGCGAGCAGGTCTATGAGATATACGAGGGACGCGAGGGGGACCTCGTGACCGGCATCGTGCAGCAGGTCGATCACCGATCCGTGATTCTCGACCTCGGCGACGCCGAGGCGATTCTCCCGGGGTCGGAGCGGATCCCGTTTGAGCGTCTGGAGCGTGGCAATCGCGTCAAAGCCCTGATCCTCGAGATTCGAAACGAGACCAAGGGAGCACAGATCGTGGTCTCGCGAAGCCATCCTGACCTGGTGCGAAGGCTTCTGGAGCTCGAGGTGCCCGAGCTGGCGGACGGGACGGTTGAGATCGTCAACATCGCCCGCGAGCCCGGCCACCGCACGAAGATCGCGGTCATCTCTCACGACCCGAACGTCGACCCGAAGGGAGCATGTGTTGGCGCACGCGGTTCCCGGGTGCGCCAGGTCGTGAACGAGCTGCGGGGGGAGAAGGTGGACGTCGTCCAGTGGAGGGAGGACGTCGGACAGTTCATCGCAGAGGCTCTGGGCCCGGCAAAGGTCAAAGAGGTTCACATTGACGAGGAGGAAAAGGCGGCCGACGTGGTTGTCTCTGAGCACCAACTTTCACTGGCGATCGGCAAGGAGGGGCAGAACGCCCGCCTCGCGGCCCGCCTCAGCGGCTACAAGGTCGACATTCGTTCAGATAGCGAAGGAGTCGCCGAAGAGCCAGCGGAGGAGGCACCTCCACAGGACGAGGAGGCCTCCTCTGAGACCGTGGAATCCGTTCCCGACGAAGGGGCGGGAGAGGACGTACCCGCCGCTTCCACAGAGGCACACGCAGAAGGCGAAGAGTCGGCGGCGCAGCCCGACGGCGGTGAAGCAGTAGCGCCAGGAGACGAGGGGGACGCCGCGGCCGAGTTGGCGTCAGATGAGAGTGAGTGATCGCTGAATGAGGGTTTATGAACTGGCGCGCGAGGTCGGGGTCGAATCCAAGGAGGTTCTGGAGCAGGCCCGCGAGCTCGGCTTGGAGGTAAAGACTGCGTCGTCAGGCCTCGGCGAAGACGCTGCGGAACTCCTCCGCCTTGCTTTCTCTTCCGAGGAACCCGACACCCAAGAGGAACCTGAAGTTCCAGAAGAGCCGGAGGCGGAGGACCAGCCAGAGCCCGAAGCTTCCGCCCCCGAACCCGCCGAGGTCGAGATAGCAACGATCACCGAAGGTGCCACTGTCACCGACTTCGCCGCTGCGATCGGACAGCCGACAGGCGAGGTGGTCAAGGCCCTTCTCGGCAAGGGCGTGCCCGCAGGAGCCGGTCAGGCGATGCCTCCCGAGCTGATCGAAGAGATAGCCGAGTCCTTCGGGTACATGATCGAGATCGAGGAGGCTCCCTCGGCGCCCGTCGTGGAGGAGCAGCCTGAGTTCGACGATGCCGAAGAAGATCTGAAGCCAAGGCCTCCTGTCGTGACTGTGATGGGTCATGTCGACCACGGCAAGACCACGCTCCTCGACACGATTCGCAAGGCGAAAGTCGTCGACGACGAGCAAGGCGGGATCACCCAGCACATCGGCGCCTACCAGGTCGAGGTGAACGGACATCCCGTCACCTTCATCGATACCCCCGGTCACGAAGCCTTCACTGCCTTGCGAGCCAGAGGCGCGAATATCACCGACATCGTTGTTCTGGTAGTGGCGGCCGACGACGCCGTGATGCCGCAGACGGTCGAGGCGATTTCTCACGCCAAGGCGGCCGGAGTGAAGCTGATCGTGGCCGTCAACAAGATGGACCTTCCCGGTGCCGACCCGCTGCGGGTGCGCACCGAATTGACCAATCACGACGTCGTAACCGAGGATCTGGGTGGTGAGGTCCCGAGCGTTGAGGTCTCCGCTCTGAACGGTGACGGAGTTGAAGATCTCCTCGAGGTGGTCGACCTGGTGGCCCAGCTGGAGGAGTACAAGGCGAATCCAAACGCCCCGGCTTCTGGCGTCGTGGTCGAAGCGCAGATCGAGAAGGGCCGAGGCCCGGTCGCCACGGTGATAGTCCAGCGCGGCACTCTCCGTAAGGGGGATTCCTTCGTCGCCGGTGCGGTGTCGGGGCGAGCGAGGGCTCTCATGAGCGACTCGGGTGACCCGGTCGACTCTGCGGGACCGTCCTATCCGGTTCAGATCATGGGTTGGGATGATGTGCCAGGCGCCGGCGACTTCCTCGAAGTGGTGTCCAACGACCGCGAGGCGCGCACCATCGCAGCCCAGCGGGCCGAGGCTGTGAAGGCCGAGACACAAGCGGCACCGAGCGCGCGCGATCGCCTTCAGGGGCTGCTCGAGCAGCTCAGGAGTGAGGACGCCACGCTGAACGTGATCGTCAAGGGCGATGCGCAGGGCTCGGTGGAGGCTCTCCGCGAGTCGATCGGGAAGATCGAGCGCGACGGTGGGAACATTCAGATCGTTCATAGCGCGGTGGGCGGTATAAACGAGAACGACGTGACCCTGGCAGAGGTGACCGATGCCGTCGTCGTCGGTTTCAACGTCCGTCCTGACCCAAAGGCGAGGAAACTGGCAGAGCAGGCCGGTATCGAGATCCGCACCTACGGGATCATCTACGAGCTCCTCGAAGAGATAGAGCAATTGCTCGTGGGCCAATTGGCGCCCGAGGAGAAAGAGCAGGTCCTCGGGACAGCCGAGGTGCGGGCGACCTTCAAGGTGCCACGGGTCGGAACTGTTGCCGGATGCTATGTCGTGGAAGGAGTCGTGCAGAGAGGTGCTCGGGCCAGGCTTCTTCGCGACGGTGTCATCGTCCACGACGGCCTGATCTCATCGCTCAAGCGCTTCAAGGACGACGTCCGTGAGGTCGCAACCGGATTCGAGTGTGGCATGGGCTTCGAGGACTACAACGACATCAAAGAAGGCGATCAGATAGAGGTCTATGTGATCCGCGAGGTGGCGCGCACCTGATGCGGGTTGCGGCCCTTCGGGTCGAGATTCACCTTCCCAGCCCCCAGTCGCTCAAAGAGAAGAGGGCGATCTTGCGGCCGGTCGTGGAGAGGCTCCGACGACTCGGCTCCTATTCGATCGCAGAAGTCGATCACCACGATGATTGGCAACGGGCAACGATCGGCATCGCCGTCGTGGCCGGTGACGGCACCGGGTTGGAAGCCCACATCTCCCGGATACGCAACTACCTTGACTCCCGCCTCGAGCTGGAGGTCTTGGACGTGTTCAGGAGCGAGTTGGAGAACCCCGGATGACAGGGCGGATGGCGAAGGTCAACTCGGTGATAAAGGAAGTGCTTGCCGAAGAGATCGAGCGCATGAACGACACCCGTCTCGAAATGGTCTCGGTGACCGGTGTCGAGACCGCTCCCAACCTCAGGCACGCCGTTGTCTATGTCGACGCTCTCGGCCCCGAGGGTCACGAGGCCGCACTAATCGCCTTGCGCCGAGCCGCTGTGCGTTTGCAGAGGGCGATCGGGGCTCAGGTCCGCCTCAAGTACACGCCGATCCTCGAATTCGAGATCGACCCCGCCGTGATAGGCGGCGAGAGAATCGACTCGATTCTGCGAATGCTCTCAGCCGAGGATCGTGAGAGTGAGTGACAACGACCTCTATCGGGATGCCGCTGAGGCGCTGGGCCACGCCGAAGAGCTGATCCTGGCGTGCCATGTCGGCCCCGACGGGGATGCCCTGGGCTCGATGCTGGGCCTGGCGATCGCCGCGGAGAACGCCGGCAAGAGCGTTCAGTCGAGCTTCGGCTCGCCCTTCACCGTCCCTTTCAATCTCAGGTTTCTCCCGCAAACAACCCTCGTCCCGCCTGCAGAGCTGTCCGCGGAGCCTGAGCTGATGGTGGTTCTCGACGTCGGCGCTCCGGACCGTCTCGGTGAGTTGGCCGCGATTGCAGCCAAGGCCGGGACGGTTCTCGTCCTGGATCACCACGTGACCAATGACGGCTTTGGCGACATAGCGATCGTCGAGCCGAGCGCAGCCGCGACGGGGGAGATCGTCTATCGCCTCCTCGAGCAGCTTGGCTGGGAGGTGACGCCGGAGATCGCGACCTGCCTCCTCACTGCCCTAGTCACAGACACCGGGCGGTTCCAATACTCCAACACCACGCCGGAAACGCTCCGAATCGCCGCGGTCCTCATGGAGGCCGGCGGGGAGCCAACCGTCATAGGCCGGCACGTTTATGAGGAGGCGCCGTTCGGCTTCTTGAAGGCCGCAGGAAGTGCCCTGACACGTGCCGTGCTCGACGAAGAGCGTGGAGTGGTTCATGCTGTGATAACCCAGGACGATCTGGATGCCGCAGAGATCGGATGGGGTGACATCGACCATCTGATGGACACGCTTCGCCTCGCCATGCAAGCCGACGTCGCCGTCCTGGCGAAGTGCTATTCCGATGGGAACGTCAAGGTCAGTCTCCGTTCGCGAGGAGCGACCGACGTCGGGTCCCTTGCTGCGTCATTTGGTGGGGGAGGCCACCGTCTTGCAGCTGGATTCACCATTGTTGGCGATCCGGATGAGGTGATCGCCCAGGTGGTCTCCAAGGTAGGCGAGCATCGATGAGCAAAGGGTTTTTGGTTGTCGACAAGCCTTCCGACGTCACGTCGACCCATGTGGTCAACCAGGTGAAGAAGGCAACAGGTGTGAGAAAGGTCGGTCACGCCGGGACGCTCGATCCGATGGCAACCGGCGCAATGGTTTTGGCCCTGGGCAAGGTAACGAGATTGATCCGATTCATCCAGGATCAGCCCAAGGAGTATGAGGCGGTAGCCCAGTTTGGCGTGGCCACCGACACCCTGGATGCTGACGGCTCGGTGCTCAATAGGCAACCGATGGAAGTTGAGCCGGCCGATCTCGAAAGCGTCGTTCCCAGATTCCTGGGACGGATCCATCAAGTGCCTCCGATGGTCTCCGCCCTGAAGTCCGGCGGCCGCCGTCTCCACGAGCTGGCCCGCGAAGGCGTTGTTGTGGAGCGGGACGCCAGGCCGGTGCAGATCCATGAGCTGGAGATCATCTCCGTTGGACCGGGCCCCTACCCGGAGGTGGGCTTTCGGGTGGTCTGCGGCAAGGGGACCTATGTGCGGTCCCTAGCCGACGACATCGCCACTGTGTTGGGAGGCTTTGCCCACCTGCGCTCGCTCAGAAGGAAGCGGATCGGGACATTGCAGGCGTCGGAAGGCGTTCGGCTCGACGAGCTTCCCGGCTGGCGGTCCCATCTGCTCACTCCGGCCGAGGGCCTCCGCGATCTTCCTGCAGTCACTGTCGGGGAAGCAACAGCCAAAGGTGTCAGGCATGGGATGCGCTTTCTGGGCGGGGAGCTCTCGAAGGCGCCGGAGGGAGAGCCCTGCCGCGTCCTCGATGACACCGGTGGGCTGCTCGCCGTTTACGTTTGGGATGGCTCTCAGGCCTTCCCCGAGGTGGTGTTGCCCGAATGAAGGTCCTTCGCCCTCCTCTGGCGCAATGGCCTTCGACCGATGGGCCCTCGTCGGTGACGATCGGAGTCCTCGACGGAGTTCACCGTGGACACCGGGAGCTGATCGCCCGCCTCGATCCCACGCTCGAACCCACGGTTCTCACATTCGAGCCTCATCCCGTGGAGGTGCTGAGGCCGGGCACGAACCCGAGGCTGATCACCTCGATCGAAGAGAGGCTCGGGTTGTTGGCAAGGGCTGGCATCTCCCGGGTCGGCGTTCTCGATCTCGGGGAGATCAAAGAGCTCTCGCCCGAAGAATTCGTCACCAAGGTCCTGGTCGAGCATCTCACCGTGAGGCACCTGGTCGTGGGAGTGGACTTCAGGTTCGGAAAGAACCGATCCGGAGATGTCGAGTCATTGGTTTCCATGGGAGGCCGGCTGGGATTCGAGGTCGAGACCTTGGGCCTGGTATCGAACGGTCCCGCACCGGTGTCGTCGAGCCGTATACGCCGGGAGATCGAATCCGGCCGGCTGAACGCGGCCCACGAGATGATGCCGGTTCGGTACACCCTCACCAACACGGTTGTCGACGGCGACCGGCGCGGGCGTTCCCTCGGTTTTCCCACGGCCAATCTCGAGCCACCTGCAAGGAAAGTCATTCCCGCAATAGGTGTTTATGCCGCCTTTGCCCGGACTGAGAGTGGCGAGATCCACCGCTCAGCGGTAAACGTCGGAGTGCGCCCGACCTTTGGCGACGGGGCGTTGGTGATAGAAGCGTTCTTGATGGACTTCGACGGCGATCTCTACGGACAAAGGCTCACGCTCGAGTTCGTCGAGTACATGAGACCGGAACTCGAGTTCAGCCATGTTGATGGCCTAGTTGGTCAGATGCGCGAGGACGTCGATCGTGCCTCCGAGCTCCTCAACGCGGTTTCACCGACTGTGAGTTGAATGTCCGTGCTGTTAGAGTTCGGCGAGATCCCTTCAACGTTCAGGTTTTACGCGCAATGAAGACAACCAGTGAGATCGTTGCCGAATACGGCACGCACGACAGCGACACAGGGTCGCCCGAGGTTCAGGTAGCTCTCCTCACCGAGAGGATCAACCACCTCACCGGGCACCTTCGCGACCACAAGCACGATCATCACAGCCGCCGCGGGTTGCTCCTCATGGTCGGAAAACGGCGCCGGTTGCTCGACTACCTTCGCCGCGAGGACGTCGAGCGGTATCGCGGCTTGATCGCGAAGTTGGGTTTGCGGCGATAGTTCAGTTTTCGTGAGCAGCGGGTCACCGCTCCTCACGTTGATCGGTCCCTGGTCCAGGGATCGAAAGAGGAGCCACGTCGGTTGACAGTGGCGATGCCTCGCCAGAGAGTGAGACATGTCCACTGCCAACAGGCACGGCTCCGCACACGCAATAGATAAGGAGCAATAGTGCCTGAGACCTCAGTCAGGGGCACCATCGGCGGTAAGGAATTCGCACTGAGCACCGGCAAGTTGGCCGGGCAGGCGGATGGCGCCGTGGTAGCCAAGTTGGGTGGGACCGAGATGTTGGTCACCGCCACTGCAAACAGGACGATGCGGGAGGGCATCGATTTCTTCCCTCTCACAGTCGACTTCGAAGAGCGCATGTACTCGGTCGGAAAGATCCCCGGATCATTCTTCCGCCGGGAGGGCCGGCCCTCCGAACAGGCGATACTCACCTGTCGACTCATAGATCGACCGCTGCGCCCATCCTTCAAGGACGGCTATCGGTACGAGACTCACATCGTGGTGACATCGCTGTCCGTCGACCAGGAGAACCCATTCGACGTGGTGGCGCTCAACGGTGCCTCGGCCGCGCTCATGGTCAGCCCCATCCCGTTCGAGGGACCGATCGGAGCGGTGCGGCTTGCGCTCAAGAAGGGCGAGTGGGTGCCGTTCCCGACCGAGCAAGACCTCGACGAGTCGGTTTTCGAGATGGTCGTTGCCGGCCGTCGGAACGAGGACGGCGAAATCGATATCTCAATGGTCGAGGCCGGCGCAACTCCCGACGGCCTGCGTCTCGTGGCAGACGGCGATCAACCGTCGGACGAGGATGCGGTCGCCAGAGGGCTCGAGGAGGCGAAGGAATACATCGCGGCGATGATCGACCTCCAAACCGAGTTGGCCTCCCAGGTGGAGGTGCCATCGGTCGATTGGGCACTCGCGACTGACTTCAGTGATGAGATGTACGAGAGGGTGTCGGCCGCCGCCGCGGACGGGATCTCGTCGGTTCTGGAGATTGCGGACAAGCGTGAGCGGAATGAGGCTGAGACCGAAGCGCTCGCCGCAGTTCTCGCCGAACTCGAGATATCCGAAGACGACGAGGCTGCGATGGCGGATGCCAAGAAGTCCTTCAAGGCCTTGTTCAAGAAGATGGCGCGCCAGCGGGTCGTCGATGAGGGCGTTCGCATGGACGGCAGGGGGGTCACCGACATCCGCCCACTGAGTATCGAGGTCGGGGCGATCGATCGCACTCACGGCTCGGCGATCTTTCAAAGGGGCGAGACGCAGGTGCTCAATATCACGACGCTCGGAATGCTCAAAATGGAGCAAATGCTCGACACGCTCGGCATCGAGGAGTCGAAGCGGTACATGCACCACTACAACTTTCCGCCTTTCTCCACCGGCGAGGCGGGCTTCATGCGAGGGCCCAAGCGCCGCGAGATCGGGCACGGAGCCCTGGCGGAAAAGGCACTCCTGCCCGTGGTGCCCACGTCGGAGGACTTCCCTTACGCGCTGAGATTGGTGTCGGAGGTCTTGGCCTCCAACGGTTCATCATCGATGGCGTCAGTCTGTGCCTCGTCACTTTCCATGATGGATGCCGGCGTGCCTATCAGCGCACCGGTGGCCGGGATCGCCATGGGTCTGATACATCAAGATGGGAAGTACATCACGCTCACGGACATCCTCGGCGCTGAGGACGCGTTGGGTGATATGGACTTCAAAGTTGCGGGGACGGCCGATGCCATAACCGCGCTCCAGCTCGACACCAAGATCCAGGGTTTGCCGGCCGAGGTGCTCCAGGGCGCCCTCACACAGGCTCGTGACGCACGACACTTCATCCTCGGCGCCATGACCGACGTGATCGCCGAGCCCAGGACCGAGATGAACAAGTGGGCCCCGAGGATCGAGTCGCTCGAGATCCCGAAGGACAAGATAGGCGAGGTGATCGGACCCAAGGGTGCGGTCATTCGCGAGCTCGAAGAGGAGACCGGCGCGAGTATCGAGATCGAGGAGACCGACGGTGTGGGCATCGTCCGCATCGCCTCCAACGACGGCGAGGCTCTGGCTGCGGCTCTGGAGAGGGTGCGCCAGATCGCTTTCCCGCCTGAAGTCGAGCTTGGCGCCGAGTACGAAGGGAAGGTCGTGAACATCACCAAGTTCGGTGCCTTTGTAAACATCCTGCCGGGACGCGACGGCTTGCTGCACATCTCGAGACTCGACGGTTCCAAGAGAGTCGAACGGGTCGAGGACTACCTGTCAGAGGGGGATGAGCTCAAGGTGCGGGTCCGAGAGATCGACAGGGGCAAGGTGAGCCTCGAGTTGGTCGAGGCGCTGGCCGGGGCAACGCTGCCCTCGGCGGATGCCTCCTCGGGAGGCCGCAGCCGCAACGACCGTGATCGTGACCGCAGGGACCGAGACCGCAGTAACCGAGACCGAGACCGCAAGGGTGGAGGCAACGGTTCCGGAGGCCAGAAAGGCCGGGGCGAGCAGAGCGGCAGACGACGCGCGGCCAAGACCTTCGACGAGGCTTTCGACCAGATGAACCAGTAGTCAGGCTCGACTGAGGCGTAAGATCCCGTTGGACGTTCGACGACCAACGGGATCTTTTCATGTCGGTGGAGACAGAGGGCAAGATCGTGATCAAGGGCGAGGATGCGCCCGGTCTGACCGTGCGTATCGTGGCCGGTGACGACCATCTGACCATCCTCCTCGCCGATGACGTTCTCGCCGAATACGAGATTCCCAAGCTGAGGATCAGTGCGCTCTCGGAGGGCTTTGCCATCAGGGCCGAAGGCGAGGATTTCGTGCTCACCGCAGAGGATGACGTTGGACTCGCTGAGGAATTTGGGGTCGTGGCTGCCTCTCC
>JAWWBL010000051.1:0-11518 GCA_033720975.1 Acidimicrobiia bacterium
GAAGCCAGCAGCTGACCTTCGATGCCGATGTTGATGACCCCTACTCGCTCACACATGAGACCGGTTAGGGCGCCAAGGACCACCACAACCGAAAGGGTTACTGTGGACCGAAGCATCCCAACCATGGAGAACTGGCTCCCGGCCGCCGCCCAGGCGAGGAATGCGAGCGAGATGAGGCCGAACGCCATCCCGAGCAGCAAATTGGCGTAGCGAACGCCCCGGCCCGACACGAGCAAAACACCAAAGGCTCCCATCACGGCCGCGATCACCGTGGACAGGGCTTTGGCGTTGACTACCCAGGCGAGATCTTGGAAACGGTCCGTGGCGAGGGAGAGGTTGAACGTGGCGTCGAGCGAGCCGTCCAACCCGGCAACGAAGGCCGCATAAGTCAGAATCCCCATCGCGATTAGCACAAAACCGACAATCCGCGACCGTCGCTGTTGTGGCGTCGCCCGGGTGCGGATTGGAGCGCTTGGCTTCTCAGCTATTGCGGTCATGCTCCCCAACCCTGCGTGATCATCGTTGCCTCCTCATCACCGCGCTTCAGCCGGAAGATCTTCCTCACCAACTCTGGAGCCGCGATGAAGACAACGATCAGCGCCTGCATAACGATCACCAAGTCGACCGATGCCCCGGCGGCAGCCTGCATCACCCGGCCACCGGCCGTGAGCGCACCGAAGAGGAGACCCGCCCACAAGACGCCAACGGGGTGCGACCGGCCCAACAGCGCCAGTGAGATCGCATCGAAGCCGATGTTCCCGGCGAAATTCGAGAAGACAACGTAGGGCGGCAGGCCGAGCGTCATGGCAGCGCCGGCGATGCCGGCCAGACCTCCAGAGATGAACATGACCGCCGTGTAGAGGAAGGCAACGTTCATCCCTGCATAGAGACTGGCGCTCGGCGAGAAACCGGCGGCGCGGAACTCGAAACCGAGCGTTGACTTGAAGAGCAGCCAATAGATCCCCGCCACTGCGAGCAGGGCGATGATGAGGCCGATGTTCACGCGATAACTGGGGCCGAACAACGTTCCTAATCGCGCCGCCTCGGGAATCTGCTCCGACTGGGGCTGCTGTTGGCCTTCTGCCTGGAACACCGGCGTTTTGAGGGCAAAGAGGATCGCCTGTGCCGCGATGAGGTTGAACATGATGGTGGTGATGACCTCATGCGCACCGGTGCGCGCCCGAAGGTATCCGGTGAGGCCGCCCCATATTCCGCCGCCGATGATGGACGCGACAATGGCCAGAGGTATCAGTAGGACCCCAGGGAGGTCGACGTGAAGGGCGACCCAAAGTGCAGCCAGGCCACCCATGAACATCTGGCCCCTGGCGCCAATGTTGAACAGTCCGGCCCTGAAACCGAGCGCAACTCCAAGCCCGGCAAGGATGAGCGGAGTAGCAGTGAACAGGGTTTCGGATATGGCGCGGACGTCACCGAAGGCACCGCGGAAGAGAGCCCGATAGGACCGCCACACCCCTTCGAACATGTCGCCAATGGCGAGGAGAGGTGCCTCGTTCATGCGATCCCAGGCGTCGATGTCGGTCGCCATGATGATGATGGCCCCGACCACCAAAGCCAGTAACAGGGCGAGGGAAGGGACCAACAGGGCCCGGCGCATCCCCTCGCCTACCCCGGTGATCCGGGCCTTCCAACCGGTTTCCTTGTCTTCGCTCGGAGGGGTCGGAGGGTCCTTGGGCGTCGTCTCCACGTCAGTCACTGGCCGCCCCCCGAGCCCAGCATCGCCAGGCCGATCTCTTTCGGAGTTGCAATCTTGGGATCGAACTCGGCGACGATCTTCCCCTTGTACATCACCAGCACACGATCTGAGAGTGCCATCACCTCGTCCAATTCGGATGAGACGACAAGAACCGCGACCCCCTTGTCCCGCTCTTCGACAATCCTCGAGTGGATGTGCTCGATGGAGCCGACGTCGACTCCCCTGGTCGGCTGTGAGGCGATGACCAGCTTCAAATCCCGGTCGAACTCACGCGCGACGATCACCTTCTGCTGGTTCCCGCCGGACAGGTCGGAGACCGGGACGTCGACCCGAGAAGTCCTCACGTCGTACTCCTCGACAAGGCGGCCGGCAGAACCGACGACGGAATCCCAGTCCATTTGGATGGCCCTCGAATATGGGTCGTCGTAGTAGGAAGTCAGGACCATGTTCTCGGCCACCGTGAAGTTGAGGATCAGACCGCTCTCCTGACGGTCTTCGGGAACGTGAGCGCAGCCCATCCGGTGGAGATCCCGAGGAGTCGCTTCGGTCACGTCCTCGCCGGCAATTTGCACAGACCCCGAGATCGAGGGGCGTATTCCGGTGATGCTGTCGATCAACTCGCTCTGCCCGTTCCCCTGGACTCCGGCAACTCCGACGATTTCACCGGAGTGAACCTCGAAGCTCGCACCGTCCACGATGCGATGACCGCGGTCGTCGAGAACCACCAGATCCTTGACCGAGAGCATCACCTCGCCTGCCCGTGGCTCATCTTTGTGCACTACGAGATCCACCGGGCGACCCACCATCATCTCAGCGAGTTGCTCGCGGGTAGCAGTCCTTGGGTCGGCCTCTCCAACAGTCCGGCCGTCACGGAGCACGGCGATCCGGTCAGCGATCTCCAACGCCTCGTGGAGCTTGTGGCTTATGAAGATGACGCCCTTCCCATCTTCTTTCAAGCCTCGAATGATCCTGAAGAACTCTTCGACTTCCTGCGGCGTGAGCACTGCAGTGGGCTCGTCGAAGATTATGTAGCGGGCATCCCTCACCAGAACCTTGATGATCTCGACCCGCTGCTGAACACCAACGGGGATGTCCTCGACCATCGATTGGGGGTCGACATCGAGGTTGTAGCGGTCCGAGATGTCGCGGACCAGTTGATCGGCAGCTTTCCTATCGATCAGGTCGAAGCCCTTCAGAGGTTCCAGACCAAGGATCACGTTCTCGGCAACCGTGAACACCGGAACGAGCATGAAATGCTGATGCACCATCCCCACCCCCGCGGCGATTGCAGCGCTGGGCTCGCCGAGTGCCAACGGATCCCCATCGATCAGCACCTCCCCCTCATCCGGCGTGTAGAGGCCGAACAGAACATTCATGAGGGTGGTCTTGCCGGCGCCATTCTCTCCAAGGAGAGCGACGATCTCACCAGCCTCGACTGACAGGGAGACATCATCGTTGGCGAGGACGTTGGGGAACTGTTTTGTGATGCCCTTCAACTCGAGCGCCACTCACCGACTCCTTGCCTCGACCGCCAAGAGCGAGCAACTATAGGTAGAGAAGAGCCCCCGCTGCACGGCGGGGGCTCTTCCTCAACTAGACGTTGCTTTTGGGATCAACCGCCTCCGACGACGAACTTGTCCCAAGTGATCGTCCCGTCGGCGATGTCCGAGAGAATCTGCTGCACCTCGGCATCGAGATCGGCAGGCACCCGGTCCGCCCATGAGTGGTACGAAGAGAGTGCAATAGCCCCGTTCTCGAGGTTACCGACGGAGCTGCTGCCACCTGTCGGGTTCCCGTCAGCGTGGGCCTCAACCGACCGCTGAACCTGGATGGCGATTCCCTTGAGAATGGTGACCAGCCACAGGTCCTGGTACTGCTCGGGCATTGCCGCAAAGGCGTCGGAGTCGACACCGATCAATGCAGCATCGAGCCCGCGAGCGATCATGGCCTCACCACACGGCAGGTTGATAGCTCCACCGACTGGCAGGATGATGTCTGCGTTTTCGTCCAACTGGCTCTCGCAGGTGGCGCGAACCGCAGGCTCGGCAGGGTCGAACGTCCCCGTCATGGTTCCCTGCTTCGCATCGACGTCCCAACCAAGAACCTGCACGTCGGTTCCCTTGATGTCGTTGTAGTGAGCCACTCCACGGGCGAAGCCGTCCATGAATATGGTCACAGTGGGGATGTCAACGCCTCCGTAGGTCGCGACGACTCCGGTCTGAGTCATGCCGGCCGCCAGGTAACCGGCGGCGAACGCGCCTTCGTCGGTCTGGTATTCCAGCCCGGTCACGTTCGGCCCGAGCGAACCGAAGTCGATGATCGTCCACTGCACTTCGGGGTTGGCCTCGGCGAACGTCTCGGTCGTGCCAGCGAGCTTGAAGCCGGAGGTCACGATGTGCTCGGACCCAGCGGCGAGACAGCTCTCGACGTGAGGCTGGTAGTCAGCTTCACTGGTCGACTCGAGAAGGATCGGGAAGGTGTCGTCGTCGAGCGCCGCACCGCTGGCGACGGCGTCTTGGACACCCTGCCAGCCGGCCGCGTTGAAGCTGCGGTCGTCGACCCCTGCGTCGTCGGTGACGAAACAGACCTTGAGGCCCTCGCCCTCGCCGTCCGTCGGGCTTTCCTCGCAGGCAGCCACCACAAGGGCAAATACGGAGAGAAGCGCGACAAGTCGCGTAAGTCTCTTCACTAGTCATTCCTCCAATTCGAATTGGTACGGGCACAAGGCGCCCGCCGGCGCACGACGATAGTGGAGCGCCACCCCCTAATGCGAAGCCAACTTCATGGCAAACCTCAGGTAGGTAGCGCCCTATAGGGGCGGAAACGCTCTCAAGAAGGACGACAGGGTTCCATGATCGGCGCAGCCGAGGCAAAGTCATCGACGTGTCAGCGATACGCGACCTCATCACCTTCGCCAGCCGGAACGGGGGTGTCTTCACGGTGCAAGACGCCGAGGCCCTCGGCGTGACCGAGAAGATGATCAGGACCAGGGTCGACAGCGGGGTGTTCGTCAGGATCGGGCGCGGTGTTCTATCCCTTCCCGGAACCGCTACGCGATCGGACGTCCTCTTGCGGGCCGCCGGTCGCGTTCTCGGGGCGATCGTTTCTCACCAGTCCGCGGCGAGGATCCACGGGGTGGGACCGGTCACCGTGAAAACCCCCTCAGTCACCGTGTCTCACAGGAGTACTCACTCTTTCCATGGCATCACGGTTCACCAGTCGACGGATCTCCTCGACGCTCACGTGACTGAACACGAAGGGATGAAGGTGACGACCCCGGAGCGGACGATCATCGACCTTGCCCAGGTGACAGGTGAAAAACGCCTCGAGCACATTGTGGACAACGCTTTGGCCGGACGCATAGTGCGCATCGAGGACATCGCTGAGCTCCATCGGTCGCTGTCCAGAAAGGGCAAGCCCGGCGTCCGCCGGCTGCGCGGCATCCTTTCGAAGCGACTCAACGACGGTCAGGTCCCATTGACAGTCCTCGAACGCGAAACGATTCAGCTGCTCGTTGGCACAGGCCTTCCGCGACCCGCCAAGCAGTTCAAGGCGCCGTGGCTCAAACCGGTTGACGGCAGAGTCGACTTTGCGTACGTCGATCAGCGGCTGATTATCGAAGTCGACAGTCGGCGATGGCACGCGTTATTCGACGCTTTCGAAACCGACAGACGCCGCGACAATGCGGTGCAATTGGCCGGCTGGCGCATTCTCCGCTTCACCTGGGCGATGGTCACCGAAGAACCCGATGAGGTTGTAGCGGCAGTGCGTCAAGCCCTCGCGACTCGACCCAACCCTCATTCTTGAGAGCGTTTCCGCCCCTATGGGGCGCTACCTACCTGAGGTTTGCAATAGGCCCTGGTTAGTCCTGGCCGGCCATTTCCACGGGGGGGACGTCTGGGGAGGGGATGCCCTCGAAAGTTAGGACGTTCTCCTCCTCGTCCAGGCCCACCAGGATCGTCATCCCGGCCTTGTACTCGCCCATCAGCACACGCTCGGACAGCGGGTCCTCGAGCAGACGCTGGATGGCCCTCCGCAACGGCCGCGCCCCCAGCTCGGGGTCGTAGCCCTCGGTGCCCAAGAACTCCTTGGCGGCGTCCGTGAGCGCAAGGTCGAGATGCTGACTCTCGAGCTGATCCCGGACCCGAGCCAACATGAGATCCACGATCTCCTTGAGCTCGTCCATCGTCAGCTCGTGGAAAACGATGATCTCATCGAGCCGGTTGATGAACTCAGGCCGGAAGTGCTTCTTGAGCTCGTCGGTCACCTTCTCCTTCATGTGCTCGTAGGTGACCTCGTCGTCGTCGGCGTGGAAGCCGACCGCACGCTTGTGGAGATCCCTCGTGCCGAGGTTGGAGGTCATGATGATGACCGTGTTCTTGAAGTCGACCGTGCGCCCCTGGGCGTCGGTGAGACGGCCCTCTTCCAATATCTGAAGGAGAGTGTTGAACACATCAGGGTGAGCCTTCTCGATCTCGTCGAAGAGAACCACCGAGAACGGCTTGCGCCGGACGGCCTCCGTCAGCTGGCCACCCTCGTCGTAACCGACATACCCCGGGGGCGACCCGACGAGCCGGCTCACGGTGTGCTTCTCCATGTACTCGGACATGTCCAACTGGATGAGGGCATCCTCATCACCGAACAAGAACTCCGTCAGCGCCTTGGCGGTCTCAGTCTTACCAACTCCGGACGGGCCCAGGAAGATGAATGAGCCAGAGGGCCGTCTGGGGTCCTTCAGGCCGGCCCGGGTGCGGCGAATCGCCTTGGACACGGCCGTTATGGCGTCGTGCTGGCCGATGATCCGTTTGTGGAGCTCACCTTCCATCTGGACGAGACGCGCCGTCTCCTCTTCCGTGAGTCGGTGGACCGGTATCCCGGTCCATTGGGCAAGAACCTCGGCGATTTCTTCCTCGTCGATCACCCAGCCGCCGTCATCGGATTCGGACTCCCTCACGGCACGCTCGGCAAGCAGCGCCCGCTCCTCGTCCCTCAGCGTGGCGGCCTTCTCGTAGTTCTCCTCGCCAACAGCGTCACCCTTGTCCTTGCGGATGCCACCGAGCTTCTCGTCGATCTCGACGATCTCGGGAACGTCGCTCTTGCGATGGATCCGCATCCGGCTACCGGCCTCATCGATCAGGTCGATGGCCTTGTCAGGGAGAAAACGGTCGGCGAGATAACGGTCGGCGAGGTTCGCCGCTGAGACGATTGCCTGATCGGTGAAGCGGACCGAATGATGCTCCTCGTAACGGTCCTTGAGACCCATAAGGATGTCGATCGTGTCGGTCAACGACGGCTCGTCCACCTGAACAGGCTGGAACCGGCGCTCGAGCGCAGAGTCCTTTTCGAGGTACTTGCGATACTCCTCGAGAGTCGTGGCGCCGACGGTTTGCAGCTCGCCACGCGCCAGCATCGGCTTGAGGATTGATGCCGCGTCGATGGCACCCTCCGCCGCGCCGGCGCCGACAAGCGTGTGGATCTCGTCGATGAAGAGAATGATGTCGCCGCGGCTGTTGATCTCCTTGAGGACCTTCTTCAACCGCTCCTCAAAGTCACCGCGGTACCGGGACCCTGCAACGAGGGCTCCGAGGTCGAGGGTGTAGAGACTCTTGCCCTGAAGGGTCTTGGGGACGTTCTGGCTGACGATCCGTTGTGCCAGGCCCTCGACGATGGCCGTCTTGCCGACACCGGGCTCCCCGATGAGCACCGGGTTGTTCTTGGTGCGCCGGGACAGGATCTGCATGACACGCTCGATCTCGCGTGTCCGCCCAATCACCGGGTCGAGGGATCCGTCTGCAGCGGACTTGGTCAGGTTTCTCCCGAACTGGTCGAGGATCGTTGAGCCCGACGATGAGCTCTCGCGACCGCCCGACCCTGCCGTCTTGGGTTGGGGCCCTTCGCCACCACCCGGCCCGGAAAGCAGCTGGATGACCGTCTGGCGCACCTTCTGGAGCTCTGCACCAAGCTGTTGCAGGACCTGTGCTGCCACGCCCTCGCCTTCCCGGATGAGACCCAGGAGGATGTGCTCGGTCCCGATGTAGTTGTGACCGAGTTGGAGGGCCTCCCGCAGGGAGAGCTCGAGGACTTTCTTGGCGCGAGGTGTGAATGGGATGTGACCGGAAGGCGACTGCTGACCCTGTCCGATGATCTTGACGACCTCATCTCGAACCGATGCGAGGTCGATGTCGAGGCTCTCGAGAGCCTGTGCGGCAATGCCTTCACCCTCATTGAGCAGGCCGAGCAGGATGTGCTCGGTCCCGATGTAGTTGTGGTTGAGAAGGCGCGCCTCTTCCTGCGCAAGAACTACGACTCGACGAGCCCTGTCTGTGAAGCGCTCAAACACGTGTTACTCCTAAGCCCTGGCAGGCTAATTCTATCACCGGGCCGTTTCTGAGCTTATGGCTCGTTTCCAGCCCATCGTTCCGTAATACCATCGTCACCAATGGAAGACCTCCAAAGCCTCATTCGTATTCCCCGTATCTGGGAACAGTTGAGCGTGGTCGAGGAGCGGCTTCTCGAGGCCTCGGCGGCCGATGACGCCTATCTCACCAAGATCGCACAGCATCTCCTCCTGGCTGGAGGCAAGCGGTTCCGCCCCCTTCTCGCGCTTCTCGCCGCAGAATTCGGGTCCCCATCCGATCGAAGACCCGTCGAGGCGGCGGTGTCGGTCGAACTCATACACGTCGGATCCCTCTATCACGACGACGTGATCGACGAGGCCGCCACCAGACGTGGCGCCTCGTCGGCAAATGCCAACTGGGACAACACCGTGGCCATCCTCGCCGGGGACTTCCTGATGGCGCGAGCCTCCGAAGTCGCCGCCACCCACTTATCCCAGGAGTCGGTTCGGCTTCTCGCCGCCACCTATGCCGAGCTCGTCGAAGGGCAGACAAGGGAGCTACAACTCCAGGGCGACCTGACCCACTCAATTGAGGATTACCTGCAGGTGATCGGGGGTAAGACCGCGTCGCTGATTCGAACGTCGGCCCGATTGGGGGCAATGGCCGCCGACGCCGAAGACGGCGTCGTCGAGTCTCTCTCGACCTGGGCCTGGGAGGTGGGGATGGTCTTCCAGATCGCCGACGACGCGCTGGACCTGATCGCGGACGAGGAGACTATCGGCAAGCCGGCAGGATCCGACATAAGAGAGGGCACGTTCACCGCCCCGGTGCTGATGGCTGCTTCCTCGCCAGAGGGGACAAGGGTGCGGGAGCTGCTCGCGGATAGGCCCTACGAGGACGACGCTGTCGCCGAGGTCATCCAGTTGGTGCGGAAAGGGGGATTCGTCGAGTCGAGCCTCGAGGAGGCCCGCCGGCGCTTATCCGTCGCCGACGACGCGCTCGAGCAACTCCCGACTGGAAACGCGCGCTCCATACTTCAGAGTTTGGGGGCCTACCTCCTCGATCGTGTCGAATCGGCCCGACAGGGCGCCTAGTCGAGCACCTTGTCGAGAATGAACCGAACGACCGATATCACCAACGCGCCGAGGAAGGTCGACCAGAAGAAGCCTTCGGAAGTGAATCCCAGGTCGAGGGTGCCCGATAGCCAGATCACCAGTTGAAGCACGATCGCGTTGGTCACAAGCAAGAACAGGCCGAACGTCAACAGGATGAAGGGGATGCTGAATATGTTGAGTATCGGCTTCACGATCGCGTTGACCACGATGAAGATCAGGGCAACCCCGAGGAAAGCCCAGATGGAGCCATCGAAGTCGAGGCCCGGCACAATCGCCTGAGCCACCCATACCGCAGCACCCGTGATGGCAATCTTGATGATGAGACTCATCGAGTCGTCTCCTTTGGCTTGAGGGTCGGGAAGAGAATGACCTCCCGTATGTGTGGTTGGTTGGTGAGCAACATGACGAGCCTATCCACTCCGATCCCGAGCCCGCCCGTCGGTGGCAGGCCGTACTCGAGAGCCGTCACGTAGTCCTCATCCACCGGATGGGCCTCGTCGTCGCCAGCGGCACGGGACGCTGCCTGGGATTTGAAACGGGCTAGCTGGTCATCGGCGTCGTTCAGCTCCGAGAAGGCGTTGCAATACTCCGATCCGGCAATCACCAACTCGAAACGTTCTGTGAGACGCGGGTCGTCGCGATGGCTTCTGGATAGCGGTGACACCTCCACGGGGAAGTCCATCACGAAAGTGGGGTCCCAGATCTGGCGGTGGGCTAGCTCGTACAGCTCGAATAACAGAAGGCCCACCGGCTCATCATCGCTCACCTCGACGTCTCGATCGGAGAGGAGACCTGCTAGCAGAGACGTGTCCGAGTCGAGATCGAGGTCTTCTCCAACGAACTCGGAGACGAGATCGAGCATGGTGACTCGGCGATACGGCCCAGCGATCGAAAGCGGGCGGCCCTGGTACTCGAAGTCGGTATTGCCGATAGATGCCTCCGCCACCTCAGCGAACACGTCTTGCACCAGCCCCATCACGTCCTCGTAGTCGGCCATCGCCTGATAGGCCTCGAGCATCGTGAACTCGGGATTGTGGGTGGAGTCGATCCCCTCATTCCGGAATATCCGGCCGATCTCGAAGACCCTCTCGATCCCCCCGACAACCAGCCGCTTCAAGTAGAGCTCAGTGGCGATCCGCAGGTGCATGTCCGAGTCGAGGGCGTGGTGACGGGTCTCGAATGGCTTGGCCGCGGCTCCTGTCGCCTCGTGAAGCAAGACCGGGGTCTCAACTTCGACGAATCCGCGTCGGTGAAAGGCGTCGCGGAGAGCGGCGATGATCCTGGCCCTGGTCAGGGCGATATCCAGAGCCTCGTCGTTGACCATGAGATCCACGTAGCGCTGCCGGCTCCGCTGCTCGACGTCGGTGAGCCCGTGGAATTTGTCGGGGAGAGGACGGAGTGACTTCTGAAGCAGCACGAGCTCCGAAACGTCGACGCTCAGCTCCCCCCGCCGGGTAGTCATGACCTTCCCGGTGGCTCCAACCCAGTCGCCCAAGTCGAGCTCGGAGAAGGTCTCGGCAACATCATGTCCGCCCGAGGCCTCATCCACGAACAGCTGAATCGTCCCGGTGACATCGCGGAGAGTTCCGAACTGAAGCTTCCCGAACGATCTCTTCAACATGAGGCGCCCTGCCACCGAGACCTCATCCTCGGTATGGGTTCCGGCATCGAGATCGTGGTGCCTCTCGTGGAGATCGCCGGCCCAATCGGTCCTATCGAACCGGTACGGATACCCACCGCCGTCCAGCACCTCCTGATGCTTCCGACGCCTCCCCGCGATCAGGGCATCTTCGGTCGAGCGGGCTGGGTCATCTGTCATGTCACAACGATCATGGCACCGCCGAGAGCCGGCTTGGCTCATCAAGCAATACCCCTCGGTCCGGGATGGGGTCACCTTCGGCAACGTCGAAAGCGATGTTGTCGATGAGACGGATTCCCCCAACCGAAGCCGCGACCGCCAGAACCGCGTCGCGGTCAAGCTCCGGAATCGGCTTCATGGTCGCCTGCGATGCCAATTTCACGTAGTCGACGCCGAGGCCCCCGATCGAGCGCATCACGGTGGCCTCGAGCCGATCAGCGCTCCTCTCTCCCGCATCCACCTGTTCGGCAGCCTGAAAAAGGCCACGGCTGATCGCCAGAGCACGCTCCCGCGCCTCCGGGCTGAGCCTCACGTTCCGGCTCGAGAGCGCAAGGCCATCCGGTTCCCGCACCACTGGCGCCTCTACGATCTCAATCGGAAATCGCAGATCGTTGACCATTGCCCTCAAGACCGCAAGTTGTTGCGCGTCCTTGCGGCCGAACACAGCGACGTCGGGACGAAGACCGGCGAAGAGTTTGGCCACAACAGTGGC
>JAWWBL010000052.1:0-11422 GCA_033720975.1 Acidimicrobiia bacterium
CGTGGTGATGACCGGAGGAATCGACCTGAGCGTACCGGGAACGATCTCACTGGCCGCGGTGATCATGGTGGGTGTAGGTCAACGGTCGGATGACCAGGTAGGCGTGGCGATCCTCACTGCACTTGGGTTCGCTGCCCTTGTGGGACTCGTCAACGGGATCTTGATTGCCGGCCTGAAACTCAATGCACTGATCGTGACTCTTGCAATCGGCCAGGTCGTCATGGGCCGGGTGACTGCGTATGGGCGCGGCTTTCCGGTTCAGAGCCCGGTGCCCGACGCGTGGTCGGGTCTGGTGTCCACCAAGGTCCTCGGCGTAAGCCCGATCCTCTGGGTCGGCCTGGTCCTCACGGTGCTCTTCGTCATTGCTTTCCGCTACTCGACCGCGGGTCGTCGATTCCAGGTCGTGGGGGCGAATCCAGTGGCATCCAACGTTGTCGGCGTGAGAGTGAATCTCAGCCAGATCATGGCCTACGTGATCGCGGCGATTCTCTATGGGATCACTGGCCTGCTACTTGCCGGGCACCAGAGCATCCCCGGTGTTGCCGCCGGATCGGGATACCTCCTGGCGCCGATCGCAGCGGTGGTCATCGGCGGGGCATCCTTGACGGGGGGTTTGGCCAGCCCCGTATCGACCCTGGTCGCAGCCTTCTTCCTCACGGGCCTGAGCCAGCTGATGAGCTCGGTGGGGCTGGCGACAGACCTTCAACGTGTCGTGTTTGGCCTCGTCATCATTGGAGGAATGCTCATTTCTGGCGACCGGATCATCAAGGGGGTGGAGCGAGTGTTGAGAGAACGACGCAGTTCAAAACGGATCGAGCGAAGAGCGAAGGAGACAGCCTGACATTGGACACGAGAATCGATTGGAGAGCAAACGAGAGCCCGAGCCCTCACGGAGGAGGAATATGAAACGACTAAGAGCAATAGCCATCATCGGGGTCCTGGCTCTGGTTGCGGCTGCGTGTGTAGCCGATCCGGAGCCGACGACCACCACGGTGGCTCCACCCGGTCCGACGACCACCGATGGCGGCCAGCCCTCTACGACAGCCGGAGGTGGTGACAATCCTCTCGCCGAGTGGGGTGAAGACCCGACGGCGGCCGATCCGGCTTTGGTCGAGGAAGCCCTAGGTCCGGTCACGCCATCGGACCCGGATAGCTGGAACATCGTGCTTGCGTCTATAGCCCGGGCCCATCAGGACCTGGCTGCGGCCGGCATTGACATCGACGTTGCCATCGAGTGTTGGAGCCAGCCCGAGTGCGACACCGGGACCGGCGGACCACTGGTAATGGGCTATGCAGACGGGGGCGGCAACGACGTCAACGTATGGCGAGCGGTGAGTCACATGGAGGCGGTGCTCCAGGCACTCACATACCCGGAGATCGGGACCATCGTGTCCCAGGCCGCAGATTTCAGCACTGACTTGGCAGTACACGTGAGCCAGTTCCGCTTTCTCATCCAACGCGATGTCGACTTCATTGTCGGTTATCCCGATGTCGGAGTCGGATTGGCAGATGCAGTCAAAGAAGCCACGGCGGCGGGCATCCCTTACATCCCGTTCTCGGCAGGCTATGTCGGCCTTCCGGATCAGGAGGGTGCTGCCATCCCGGGCGTTGACTACACGGCTGTCGTAGGTGAAGACCTCTGCGCCCTGGGAGAGAGCCTCGCAGGTGTGCTCACCGATAACCTGCAAAGTGGCGACAAGGTTGCACTTCTTGGTGGTACACCGGGGAATGGACTGTCGCTCGGCTGGCAGCGTTGCGCAGTCACAAGTCTCGGGGGCCTCGACCTGGTCAACCCGCCGGCTAACCCCGACAGCACCACTGGCGATACGAGCTGGTACCCGTTCCCGGCGCCGTTCCCGAATATCCCTGACACGATCAGGGGTCTCCTCACTACCAATGAGGACATCCGAGGATGGGCGTACGAGTACGCCGACGGAATCTGGTTCGGGTTGCAGATCTACGAAGACTTGGGCATCCCCGTCACCAACCTGACGGTTGCTCTTCGGACCGACGAGCAGAACTTGTTCTGCGATTGGGTCGAGCGAGCAGAGCCGACGTACAACATCTACTACTCAGCCGGAGGCAACTTCCAGTCGCGGACGGCCGTGACGGCGGCGATGATGGTTCTCAAAGGCGCGGAAGTGCCGGCCGAGATCGTCGTTCCGCACGTTATGCGCCAGGTGACGGCGGACGACTGCGACCCGGATGCGCCAAACGCATCTGTGTCCACGACCTCCCTCATCCCGGCGGAGGTCCTCGAGGCGATGTACCCCAGCGGATGACCCAGCGCTCTCCAGACTTGGAGACAGGACCTGCCTCCCCGGCGCATGCCGGGGAGGCATCTCCTGACCTGGTACTAAGGCTGGAGGGTGTTTCACGACAATTCGGCGCCGTGAGGGCGCTCAGCGGAGTCAGCTTCGAATGCCTCGCCGGCGAAGTGCATGCGGTCGTTGGGGAGAACGGTTCCGGCAAGTCGACGCTTCTGGGGATTGCAAGCGGCTTCGTCGAGCCGGACCGGGGACGGATATGGATTGGAGGAAAGCAGCTCCGGCGTGACTCGCCAGCTCTGGCAAAGAAGCTCGGCCTGTCGATGGCTTACCAGGACACATCACTGATCCAGGCCGAGCCTGTAAAGAACAATCTCTACCTCACAACACCTCCCGACCAGCGGCCACCGTTTTGGCGCCGGAAGAAGTGGGCGAGAAGGCTCCTTGCCGACTTCGACCTCGATCTAGAGCTATTCCCTGACTCACCAGCAGGGTCTCTAACGCTCGCGGAGCGTCAACTCTTTGAAGTGGCCAAGGCGTTGGTGACGAACCCGAAAGTTCTACTACTCGATGAGCCGACCACGGCTCTCGGACCTGACGAAGTGGAAGCGCTCCACCGTACCGTCTTGGCTTGTCGCGAACGAGGCGTCGGCATTGTCTACGTCAGTCATCGTCTCCCCGAGGTGCTCGAGATCGCCGACCGGATAACGGTGCTCCGGGATGGCAAAAGCCGCGGGACCTTCAGTGCGAAAGCCACAACCGAGGCCGAACTCGTCGAACTGATCGTCGGGCGGCCATTCGAGGCGGCGTTCCCTTCCGCAAACAGAAGGCACGAAACGAGCGCCGAAGTCTTGGTCGTTGATGGGCTGCAAGGCCAATCGTTCGGCCCGGTCACTTTCTCGGTCAATGCCGGTGAGGTCGTTGGCATTGCGGGAGCCGAAGGAAACGGTCAGGCTCAGCTGTTCGACTGCCTCGCCGGTCGTGTGCCGCCCCGGGCAGGGCGTGTGGTCTGCAAAGACAAGGAGTTGACTCTCATCTCAACGCACGAAGCGGTGGGTTCAGGGGTGATGCTTCTTCCCGGCGACCGAAAACACGAGGCACTCGCCAGCGTTCTGGGAGTCAGAGTCAACAGCACGATCCAATCACTCAGGCGATTCTCGATCGCCGGGCTGCTCAATCGAAGAAAGGAGAAGAAGGCCGTGGCCCGGCTCGTCGACAAGCTGGAGATTCGGACCCCCTCGTTGGAGCAGCCGGTTGAATTTCTTTCGGGCGGAAACCAACAGAAGGTCTCGGTTGCCCGATCGTTCCTCCGTGAGCCTGCGGTCATACTTGCCTACGAGCCAACCCAAGGCGTCGACGTTGGTTCTAGGTTCGACATCTACCGGGCATTACGCGAACGAACTGACGCAGGTGCGGCTCTGCTCATCAAGTCGAGCGATCCCATCGAGCTTTCTGGATTCTGCGATCGAGTCCTGGTTATGTCGCGGGGAACGATCGTGGAAGAGATTCCGGGTGACGAGCTTGACGAGCGTCGGATCACTGAGGCCATCGTCAGGGGCCCGGGTCTCTCCAGGGCGGGACGGTCACCGTTAGGAGTCGCGATGCCAAGAGCACCGACGTCTGGAGCCAGCTCCAAGTGACGACGCGAATTGATTCCGCCAGACAAGCAGCTCGTCGACTCATGCGGGATGCCCGCGACAAGAACAAATGGCGAAAGATCGTGCGGGTGCGCTTGTGGATGCCCGTCGCCTTGCAGGCGTTGCTCCTGGCTGGCCTGGTTTTCTACACCGAGCAGCAATTTCCGGGATTCATCAACGACACCACCCTCAATCAGACGTTGATACTGGCCCTGCCTTTGATCGTCGTGACGATGGCGCAGACCCATGCGCTACTGGTCGGCTACTTCGACCTGTCAGTTGGTGGAATGATCAGTCTGGGGGTGGTGATCGCCTCCTTCGTCATGGGTCCCGATGCCACGACAGCGGAGATCATTGGAGGCGTTCTTCTCATTCTCTTATGTGGGCTAGTTCTGGGCCTCACGAACGCAGGGCTGGTCCGCGGCGTCAAGATCCCCTCGATCATTGCGACGCTGGCAACGATGAGCATTCTCGAAGGCATCGCCTTGACGAGACGTCCCACCGCTCAGGGCGTCATCAGCGGGGACTTGGTCGCATTCCTGACGACATCCATCGGGCCCATTCCAGTGGCCTTGTTGGTATTCCTCGTTGTCGCCGTCGCCCTTGATGTCTGGCTTCACGCATCGGGGTCAGGCCTCCAGGTACGGGCGGTAGGTTTCGACGAGCGATCTGCCAAGCGAAGCGGGATACGAACCAATTGGATCCGCGTTCGGGCCCTGCTGCTCGCTGCGACGATCGCGGCCATCGCTTCGTTTTTCGTCATGGCAAGGTCACCAATCGGAAACGCGCAGGTTGGCTCGACCTTCGCTCTCAACAGCATCACCGCTGCGGTCTTGGGCGGAGCCTCGTTGGCGGGCGGCAGGGCGACCTTCCTCGGGGGAACGATCGCATCGCTTCTGCTCGCCGTGATCCTCACTGCGCTCCCATTCCTGGGGCTGACCCCAGCCGATGGCTTCGTGATCATCGGGATTCTCATCCTGATTGGCCTGCTGTTGTTCCAGGTCGGCGATCTAAAAGAGGTGGTCAAGCGCAATTTCCGGCGGGTTCGCCGGCTGCTGCTGGGGGCCAACGTTGCCGATGCAGCCCCAATACCCAGCTTTTACCCGGCGGGCAAGGACTTCGGAGTGGTGTCCGCCGTCAGAACTCTGATTCGCGGGGGAACGGTCCTGACGCTTGATCCCGCACTCGGGGAAATCAACGGTGGAGACGTCCTCATCGAGGGTGACAAGATCGTTGAGGTCGGGATCAATCTCGCCAACGGTGAAGCGCAAGTCATCGACGTGACAGGAATGATCGTCATTCCGGGTTTCGTCGACACGCACCGCCACATATGGGAGGGCTTGCTGCGGAACATCGGAGCCGATGTCCCACTCGAAGGGCGAACCAGTTATATCTCCCATGTCCTTCACAAGCTGGCACCGGCCTTCCGACCCGAAGACGCATATGTTGGCAACCTGGTATCGGCTCTAGGCGCGATCGACGCCGGCGTCACGACGCTCCTGGACTGGTCGCACATCCAGGGTTCACCGGCACACACCGATGCTGTCGTGGAGGCCTTGAACGACTCGGGCATGCGCGCTGTCTTCGCTTATGGCTTTCCGTGGTGGGGCAAGTGGGAGGAAAGGCAGCCGAGTTGGTTCGTCCGAGCAGCTACGGAGCACTTTTCAACCAAAGACCAGCGATTGACGCTGGCTCTTGCTGCGCCGGGGCCCGAGTTCACCGACTTCGAGGTGAGCCGCGATCACTGGAAGCTGGCCAGGGAGACCGATGCGCGGATCTCCACGCACGTGGGCGTGGGAACCTACGGCCAAGTCGGCAAGGTCCAGCGATTCGGCGAGGCGGGTTTGCTCGGGCCGGACACCACGTATATCCATTGCACAACGCTCAACGACACCGAGATTCAGATGATTGTCGATACCGGGGGCACTGTGTCGCTGGCATCCCCTGTCGAGATGATGATGGGGCACGGGATGCCGCCGATCCAGAAATTCCTCGACCGAGGACTGGCGCCAAGCCTCAGCGTGGACGTTGAGACGAACGTCCCATCGGACATGTTCAACCAGATGCGCTCGATCATGGCATTGCAGAGGGCAATCGCCTTGGCCGACCACAAAGCGCCCGAAGAGCCCAGGCGAATACTCGAGTGGGCAACCATCGAAGGGGCACGGGCCAACGGCCTGGATCACAAGGTGGGGACAATCACACCCGGGAAACAGGCCGACATTGCGATTCTTCGCACCGACCGAATGAATGTGACTCCGCTCAACGATCCTTTCGCGGCCATCGTGGCGGGGATGGACACAGGCAACGTCGACACCGTGATCATCGATGGCCGCGTCATGAAGAGGAACGGGAGGCTGCTCCACGTCGACTGGTCGGCGGTAAAGAGAGCTGCAGACGAGGCGCGGGACTTTGTCATCGCGAAATCCGGCTTCCGTCTTCCAAAGATCTGAGTCGGGCATGGGGAAAGGAGTGAGGTGAGCATCGACGAGTGGATCGAGGCATATCGATTGGCGTGGGAGAACCGAGACCCTGAGGCAGCCGCAGCACTGTTCACCGAGGACTGCAGTTACCGGGAGAACATCATCGAAGAGGCACATCTCGGCCGGGAGGGCGTTGCGCGATATTGGAGCAATGTGACCGAGGCTCAGAGCGAAGTGACAGTTCGCATGGGGCGCCCCTTCGCTCAGGATGATCGTGTCGCTGTCGAGTTCTGGACCAACATGCTGGTGGAGGGTGATCCTGTGACTCTGCCCGGCTGCCTGCTACTCGATTTCGACGGACAGGGGCTCTGCCGTCGCCTGCGGGAGTATTGGCACTTCTTCCCCGGCCACCACACACCTCCCCCCGAATGGGGTGAGTAGACCCGGGGTGGTGTCAGCTATCCCTGGAGAAGCCGAACAAAGGCAGGTAGAACCACGCCCATGTGGTGACCCCGGCCACGACGATGGTGGCCGCGACGGCAAAAGGGGGCGTGAAGACCAGCGAGGTGACCAGATACACGACTGCGCTCACTGAGATCAGCAGGAACGCAGTGCCTGCGATCGTGAGCTTGGCTGCGATCATCACATGGTTCCAGGTGGTGCGTCGGATGCCGCTTATCGGAGCACGAACCCGTTGGTGAACGCTCGGGGCGATTAGCAGCGTCGATGCTATGCCGGCAGAGATGAACGCTACATAGAAGACGATCGTGTCCAGATCGGTGATGTCCCCGAACGTTGCCTCGAGTGGCAGGATCAGAAGAAACGAGAAGAGGACCAGGGCCCCGGGGATGGTCGTTCGAAGACCTTCGAGGAGCGCTCGGAACTGATCATCAACGTCTGCCTCATCTGAATCGGGCCGGCTTGCTTCGGGCGTTCGTTCTTCCATGCCACCTCACATACCCATATGCGTATACACCCAATCGCCGAAGTCCGGTTTGGCTGCGTACGGCATAGGGTATGACGACCGGTCGTAAGACAGAGTTTGCCCAGGGGGCCGTTCCCGGCCGCGGAACGAACCCAGTTTCAGATGAGTGCGATCTCCTCCATATCCGTAGAACTTGGCAAGGTGCCCGCATCGGCAGAAGAGGCCCGCCGACTCGTCCGCGAGCATGGTCGGCTTGACGGCCTGCGTGAGGCGGAGGCTGCATTGCTGGTCACCGAAGCCGTCGGCAACATCCTCAACCACGCCAACGAGGCTTCTGGGTTCACGCTTCGTGTTGAGCGCAACCCAAGCAGGGGACTCCTCGTGGAGGTTTCACACCCTCATTCCCAGCCGCTCGATGACGTTGACCACGGGGTCGGATTCTTCTTGATCGATCGATTGGCCAAGAGTTGGGGCCATTCGCTGGAAGAAGGTCGGCTCAAGGTCTGGTTCGTCGTGCCGACGCCTGGATCGAGACAGATTCCGGCCGACACGCCTGACGAGACCTTGTTCGAGTACTTCGCCGAGGATCCCGACGCTTACTCGCAAGAGCTGATGAGGCGTCATGGGGACCTCGCAGCCTCTATAGCCAAGAGGTACAGCGGCAAGGGGATCGACCAAGAGGATCTTCTTCAAGTCGCCAACATGGCGTTGTTGAAAGCGTTTCTCAGATTCGATGGCTCGCTCGGGGGCATTCGGCCATACGCGGCTGCAACCATCTCTGGCGAGCTGAAGAAGACATTGCGGGACCGCGGCTGGTCGGTTCGCGTGCCACGCTCACTTCAGGAAGATGCCCTCCTCGTGGGGCGCGGAGAGCAAGAGCTCCGACATGCCCTCGACAGAGACCCCACTCCGGCTGAGCTCGCAGATCATCTCGACATGGATGAGGAGGAAGTACTCGAGGCGCTGAGGGTTCGCCAGGCGTATGCCGCCAAGTCCGTCGACAAACCCCGGCCCGAAACCGGTACGACTCTCGGCGACGAGCTGGAGGCTATAGACCTTCCGATGCGAACGGTTGATGATCGCCTGATGGTGGAAGAGGCGATCGAAGCGCTACCCGAGCGCGAGCGGCGGATCCTGGCAATGCGTTTCTATCAGGACATGACTCAATCCGAGATCGCTGAGAAAGTCGGACTGTCGCAAATGCACGTTTCGAGATTGCTTGCCGCATCGATAGAAGCCATTCGGGACCAACTCGGAGCAGCACGCTGACCTGCGGGTTCCGTCTCTGACGAAAACACCACACCTCATGTTTCAGGCGGTGGGTGCGACGGGTAAACGTCCGGGCGCACACTCTAAGAAAACGAAAGGATCACATGATGACAATTCTCGTATGGCTGCTGATCGGCCTGGTCGCCGGAGCTCTGGCCAGATTCCTGGTCCCGGGTAGAGACCCGATGGGATGGCTTGGGACGCTGGTGTTGGGTCTGGTGGGCTCGCTAGTCGGAGGCTTTCTCGGGAATCTGATCTTCGACGCGCAGATGGAGATCAGTACGGCCGGGCTCGTGGGATCGACGATCGGTGCGATCATCGCGTTGCTCGTCTACAGATCGGCACGCAGCCGCGCTTAGAAGGCGTTTTCGCGATTGGAGGGCCCGGCACCGACTCGGCTCCGGGCCCTTCCTGTTGGTCCTTCCGACTACTCATCCGACCACACCCGTTGATATGATTCTGGGATCGGAACGACGGGTAGCAGAGGGGCAGCGGACCTTGATGTCCGCATTCGAGAGCACGGAGGCTGGACGGTCATCGAGGCCACCGGTGAGATCGATTTGTCGAACTTCCAGGCAGTGGGTGACGAGATCTCAGAGTTGATGAACTCAGGCGTCGACAGGGTCGTCCTCGATCTACGCGAAGTCGGTTTCATGGATTCGACCGGATTGCGAATGCTCACCGACGCCCATCAGCAGCTTGCCGAGGTGGATGGAGAACTGGTTGTCGTCGTTGAGGGGGGTCCGGTCTCACGGCTCTTCTCGATAACCGGGTTGGACAGCGTCCTGACCATCGCTGACGCCCTCCCCACCGACGGCTGAGCCTAGAACCTGTAAAGCGACATCCGCTCGTCATTGATGTGGTTTCGGATCCGTGTATCCGGGGCAAATCACGGCCCGACAGCCAACGAGCGACAAAGACGAAAGCAGGTCCGAAATGGTCAGATGGCGCAGAGGGCCCCGGAGCGACGATCTAATCGACCGACGGGGGCAGAGGCTCCGAGGCGGCCGAATGCGCGGAATCCCCATTCCGCTCGGTGCGATGCGGGGGCTCGGATTGCCCGGGTTGCTTCTCGTCTTGGGTTTAGTCCTCTTCCTCAATTTCTGCGGTGGCGGTACAGGGATCGACCCCGGGACGTCCGGGTTCGATCGCACCGGCGCTCCTGCGGGTGCTGATCCGCTGGACCCTTCCGTCGATCCTGACGCCGAGCTGGTGGACTTCCTCTCCTTCGTTCTCGATGACATCCAGGACGAGTGGGATGACCTCTTTCGTCTTTCGGGACTCGAATATCGGAGAGCCGAATTGGTGCTCTTTGATCAATTCACCGAGTCCGGATGTGGTGGAGCCAGCGAGGCTGTGGGTCCCCACTATTGCCCTCTGGATCAGAGGGTCTATCTCGATCTTGGCTTCTTCCGGCAGCTCGCCCAGGAGTTCGGCGCAAAAGGGGACTTTGCGCAGGCATACGTGCTAGCTCATGAGATAGGGCACCACGTGCAGAATCTGCTCGGCACGATGGACAGAGTCCAGTCGGCACAACAGGACGGGTCCATGGATGCCAATGACCTCTCGATTCGCCTCGAGCTTCAGGCCGACTGCTTCGCCGGGGTATGGGGTTATTCGACCTTCCAACGGGAACTGCTCGAGTCCGGTGACCTGCAGGAAGCGCTGAACGCCGCCGCGGCCGTCGGAGACGACCGAATTCAAGAGCGGGTTACCGGTCGCATCGATCCCGAGAGTTGGACCCACGGCACCGCTGAACAGCGGATGAGCTGGTTTCGCCGGGGTTTCGATTCCGGTGACCCGGCATCCTGTGACACTTTCTCGGCGGGGATCTGAGGCCTCCGGATGTTTGGCGGCCCATCGATACGGGTAATCGGGGTTTCGACACGACCCGAGAGGAATCCATGGCTGACGAAACTCACGAAACTCGACGAATCGGCGGAGCTGCCGATGTATCGGAGGTTTACGAACGATTCGGGAAGTCGGACTTTCTTGCTTCGCTCTTCGGGATGTTCGCCGGTCTGGGCGTTCTCGTGTTTCTGTCGGCACTCATAGCGGCGGGTGCCGCCGGGATCGACTATCAGCTCAACCAGATCAACGCAGAGGGCTTGTTGGAAGAGGCTTCAGTCGTGGGTCTCAGTGTCGCTGCCCTGGTTGTCTTCTTTGCGTTCCTGGCGGGCGGATTCGCCGCCGGGCGCATGGCCCGCTACAGCGGTGGTCTCAATGGCCTCGGCTCCGGGCTGTGGCTCCTCTTGCTGGTCGCGGTGTTCGCCGGTCTCGGAGCATGGGTGGGTCCCGAGTACAACGCGTTCAACAGAACCGACCTCCCCAACTGGTTCGCGCAGATCGATGTCGATGACCGGACTGCGATGGCAATCGTTGGCGCGGTCGTACTCGCCGGAGCGACGCTCCTCGGCGGGTACCTGGGTGGCCGAATAGGCGAGACCTACCACACCCGGGTTGACGCCGCTCTCATCGATTCGGCCAGAAAGGAGGCGTGACATGTACATCAGCGTCGGAGGGCTGATCCTCTTGATCCTGATCTTGCTCCTGATTTTCTGAGCAGGACAACACAGCAACCACACACCACTACTAATAGGAGACAGACATCATGACGACAATGGCATTAAGCGCCGGCACCCTGAAAGGTGACAAAGCGCGCAATCCAGACGGCAAAGAACTCGGCCACATCGAAGAGCTCGTTATCGACCTCAACAGTGGTCGAGTGGCATACGCGGTTCTCGCGTCTGGAGGCTTCATGGGCTTGGGAGACAAGTACTTCGCCATCCCTTGGGACATGTTGACCGTGGACACCGAGAACAAAGAAGTCATAGTCAATGTGGCCGAGGAAGTTCTCGAGAATGCGCCTGGATTCGACAAGGACAACTGGCCGTCTCCAAC
>JAWWBL010000053.1:0-11393 GCA_033720975.1 Acidimicrobiia bacterium
GCGAGCTTCTCGGTGAGGTCGCCGGGGAGGTAGCCCACCTCCTGACGCCCCACTGCCACAAGCGGGCGATACACCGACACCCTCCGGTACCGCCCCTGCTCGAGAACCTGCTCGAGGGCCGCCGCCAACGAGAGGAACGTCTTACCTGTACCCGCCATCCCCATCAGAGAAACTGCCGGGATGTCGGGGTCGAGCAGCTGGTGCAGAGCAACGGTCTGACGGACGTTCTTGGGCTCGACACCGAAGGCGCGAACGTGGGTGGGCATCCTCTCGACAACGGTGGTCGGGCTGGTCTGGATCACCCGCGCCAGCGCCGACTTCGACGCTCCGCTCTTCAAGACGAGGAACTCGTTGACCGCCGCCTCCGTGGAGCCGATCTCGAGCTTGCCCGCGTCATATAGGCGATCGATGGTCTCGTCGTCCGTGTACTGTTCCAGCAGGCCAGAGTGGATCTGCTCCACCGGGACTGTGTCGCCGCGATAGTCCTGGACGGCGACACCCAATTGAGCACCCTTGATGCGAAGCGCCGCGTCCTTGGTCACCAGAACCGCCTCGTCGCCGTCTTCCAGATTGAGACACGTGGCGAGGATCCGGTGGTCTGGAGTGCTGGGATCGAGAGCTACTGGCAACCGATCCGAGGTGACGCCGTTCAACTCGATGCGGAGGGAGCCACCGGTGGGCAACGGAACTGGCTCACGGAGGCCGCCGCTCTCGGAGGCTCCGAGGTCCTCCAGGAGCCTTATGGCGGCCCTGGCATTGGCGCCGACCTCATCCCCACCGGTCTTCTTCCGGTCGAGCTCCTCCACGACCACGAGTGGCAGCACCACGTCGTGCTCATCGAACTGGAGGAGGGAGTAGGGGTCGGCGAGAAGGACACAAGTGTCAAGGACGTAGGTGGATGCCACCTGATTGATCTCCTTTGGGTTGCTCTCGCCTGTTGGCGACAGAATCACCAAACCCGCGCCCAATTACAAGGATCACGCCGCGTCGGTAGCCTGTCACGTCGTGCGGAGCCAATCATGATCACGTGCACCCACTGCGGAACGGCCAACGAGGCCGGACAGAAGTTCTGCGGCGAGTGCGGTCACAGCCTCGCCGTTGTGTGCCCCAATTGCGGGACGCCCAACCAACCGTCAATGAAGTTCTGCGGCGAATGCGGGACAGGCCTTCGCGAGCTAGCACCGGCCGCCGCCGCTCCGACAGGCGCGGAGCGAAGGCTGGTCACCGTGCTCTTCGCCGACCTCACCGGATACACCTCGTTCTCCGAGGGCCGAGACCCCGAAGACGTCCGCAACATGCTCACTGACTATTTCGACCGCAGCCGGGAGGTGATCGAACGATTCGGCGGGGTCGTCGACAAGTTCATCGGCGACGCAGTCATGGCGGTGTGGGGGGCGGTGGTCACCAACGACGACGACGCGGAAAGGGCTGTCCGCGCCGGTCTGGAGCTGGTCGACACCGTGGCCAAGATGGCCTCGGACCAGGGCTCGCCAGAGCTGGCATTGAGGGTCGGCGTTCTCACCGGCGAGGCTTCCGTTGGGCCCGGCGGAAACGAGAAGGGCCTGGTCGTCGGGGATCTGGTCAACACCGCGTCCAGACTCCAGTCGATCGCCGAGCCAGGAACGGTGTTGGTCGGCGAGCCCACCATGCGGGCCGCCTCGGCAGGGATCTCCTTCGAGCCACTGGGTGAGCAGACCGTCAAGGGAAAGCAGATCCCGGTTGCCGTCTTCCGGGCAAATCAGATCCTCGGCGAAGTGGGAGGCGGCGGACGGGCCGACGTCCTCGAACCACCGTTCGTCGGGCGAGCCCAAGAGCTCCGACTCCTGAAGGACCTGCGCGAATCCGTGGGTCGGGACAATCGGGCACGCCATGTCTCCATCATCGGGGAAGGTGGAATAGGCAAGTCCAGACTCGTTTGGGAGTTTCAGAAGTACTCGGACGGGCTGGTGGAGACGACCTACTGGCACCAGGGCCGCTCACCGGCCTATGGGGATGGGGTGGCCTTCTGGGCGGTCAAGGAGATGATCCATCGCCGCGCCGGAATCCTGGAGACCGATGACGACGAAACGGTGATCGCCGGCGTCGACCGGGCCCTGGAGGAGTTCCTCTCCGACGAGGACGCCGACTGGGTCCGTCCCCGCCTCCATGCAGTCCTCGGCGTAGGCTCGGCGCCGTCGGGAGCACGCTCCGAGCTCGACTCTGCCGTCCGCATCTTCTTCCAGGGTGTGGCCAAGAAAGCTCCTGTGGTCATGGTCTTCGAAGATCTCCAATGGGCTGACGCAGGGGTCATCGAGTTTGCCGAGGACCTCACCGAGTGGTCGCGGGACTATCCCATCCTGGTCATCACCCTGGCCCGCACCGAACTACTGGAACGCCGGCCCGAGTGGGGGTCCAAGGGCCGCACAGTGACAGTCCGCCTCGGCCCTATGGCTTCGGAGGAAATGCGATCGTTGGTTGTTGGGACGATGCCGGATCTCGGACACGAAACAGTCAGTGCCATCGTCGAACGGTCCGGAGGTGTTCCCCTTTTCGCCGTCGAACTGATGAGGGGCCTGTCCGATGGAGCAATCGGCAAGATCCCGGAGACAATACAGGCGGCCATTGGCTCACGCCTGGATCGTCTGGAAAGCGACCAGCGCTCCCTCGTGCAGGACGCCGCCATTCTGGGCCAGACGTTCACCATCGAAGCCTTGAGCGCGGTCACCGGCGTGTCGAGCGACGACGCGGGGCCGATCCTGTCCTTCCTGGTGAAGAAAGAGCTGATTGAGCCCGTGCGCGACCCACGCTCACCGGAACGAGGTCAATACCGGTTCGTCCAATCCATGATCCGCGAAGTCGCACTCAGCCGGCTCAACCGCGATATCAGACGGGAACGGCATTTAGCCGCCGCCCATTACTTGATCGGGCGCGAGGATCCTGAACTTGCTCCTGTCGTCGCCGACCATTTCATCCAGGCGTACCAGGCAACGCCGGAAGGTCCCGAATCCGACGCCCTCCGTGGTACGGCCCTCGAGACCCTTCTGGGAGCCCTCCGAAGGGCCGAGGATGTCAGATCGTACGAGCTGGTCCTCTCGACCGGGGAGACTGCACTCGAGCTATGTGAGACCGATGCAGAGCGGGCTCCAATATGGGAGTCCATGGCCTTGGCGGCTTCGCATCACGCCCAGCCCGATCGCGCATACCATCTCGGCACCCTGGCGTTGGAGCACGCTCGCTCCTCCGCAACCGACGAAGACGAGGATCGAGTCGTGGCCCTGCTCGGTGATATCTCGGTAGTGACGCGGCGTGAGGGAACGATCGAGCTCCTCCAGCAACACCTCGAGAAGCGAGAAGGAGAATTATCCAACAACTCTCTGATCCAGGTCGCCTCCAAACTGGCCCACGCGATGATGTTCCCAGCCGATCCATACGGGCTAGAGGTTGCTGACAAATGCCTGGCGGCTGCTGAGCAAATCAAGCTCTGGCCGGTCCTAGTCGACACCCTCATCACCAAGGCCGTGTTCCTCGAGGCGAATAGTCGGTCTGAGGAGGCTCGGGTTCTCATTCAGGGAGCCATCGCCCTCGCCGATGAGCACGACCTTGCCGAACCGGCGATCAGAGGACGCATCAACGGCGACTTCCTCACATTCAGCTCCGATCCAGTCGCGGCGCGCACGATGGTTGCCGAGGCGCTGGAACTGGCGCGACGCGTTGGGAATCGTTCCCTCGCTCAGTTCTCGCTGATCAACATGGTCATCGATTACCTGCGCCACGGAGACCGGGACCTGCTGACCGCTCTTCTCGACGATCCGTTGCAAGAGACCATGCCAGACCAAAGCCGCGGCCGACAGGCTGGCGCTCTCGCCATCTTCTCCTGGTTCGACGGTGACGAAAGTCAGGCGGCCCGTCACCTCGAGACCATGGAAGGACTGGAAACACTCGTTATCAATGACCAGTACTGGTTTGAACTCTCCAAGCTCTTCACGGAAGGGCCCGAGGCATCGTTTGATGCGCTGGCGGCCTTTGCTGCCGAGAATCGGGAGCTATACCGGCACTCTCTGGAGATGTTGGGCAACATCACGGGTCTCTCCGGTGACAGGTCTCTGCTGGATCGAGTCAACACCATGGCCGACTCACATCCCGCCCACCACACACTGATCACGCGACAGCCTCGCAGCTTCGTCAGCGCCATCGAAGGTGACAGTCAGCCGGCCCGGGAGACGGCGGACTTGTACCTCACCTTCCCCTGGACCTCGAACGCCATCTTCACCCTGGCCGGTGCGGCCAACTTCCTTCCCAAGGGCCATCCGGATGCGCAGCCATTCCTCGATGAAGCCTTCGAGCGGGCGGAGGCTGTTGGCTGGATGGGCCTACGCGACCTGATCGCCAGGCACGTAGTCCTCTAGGCCCTCCTGGCCGCGACCCATCCGAGGAAATCGTCGAGCGGTCGAGCATTGACGACCCGATCTTTGGTCACCCAGCCTCGCTGGGCGTGGAGCACGCCGTAATCCATCCTGACCAGGTCGCGGGTGTGGTGGGAGTCGGTGTCGATCACCACGTCAACCCCCATCTCCATACCGCGATGGGCCACCTCGGCGGTGGCGTCGAGACGGTCGAGGGCGCCGTTGATCTCGAGGGCCACCCCGGTAACGGCCAGCGCCTCCAACACCACCTCCACATCGAGCTCCACGCCGGGACGCCTTCCCACATAACGCCCGGTGAGATGACCGATGGCGTTCACCGCCGGGTCCTGGAGCGCTTTGAGGATCCGGGCCGTTTGGCGGTCCTCCGGCAGGTCGAAGTGAGAGTGGATCGATGCCACGCAGTAGTCGAACTCGAGACGGAACTCGGGGTCGTAGTCCAGTTCACCGTCGGCCCCTATATTCAGCTCACATCCGAAAAGGATCTCCAGCTCCGGCGTCGCCTCATTGAGCTCCCGTATCCGGTCCCGGTGGGCGAGCATCTCCTCGCGTGAGGATCCATTGATGGCCAAGTCCTCCCCGTGGTCGGTGAAGACGACGTACTCATATCCGGCTGCGCCCGCCGCCTCCACCATCTCCTGCAACGACGACCGTCCGTCGCCGCTGCGGTCGGAATGGAAGTGGAGGTCACCCTTGATGTCGCCTCGTTCGATCAGGTCCGGAAGCCGTCCTTCCGCTGCTGCCTTGACCTCTCCGCCGCCTTCCCGAAGCGTGGGTGGGACGAAGTCCATCTCCAGAGCCTTGTAGATCTCCGCTTCGGTCTCGGAGACGATGACCCGGTCCTCCTCAAACAGCCCGTATTCACTGAGCAGCCAACCCCGATCGATCGCCCGCTGCCGTAGCTGGATGTTGTGCGCCTTCGAACCCGTGAAATAGAGGAGGGCCGATCCGATCTGGGGCGGTGAGACGGTGCGGATGTCGACCTGCAAACCCTCTCTCGTTAGAAACGAGGTCTTGGTGCCTCCCGACCCGATGATCTCATACACCTCGGGAAACCCGAGTACGGCCTTGGCCACACTTTCGGGATCGGTGGTGGAAACGACGATGTCGACATCGCCGATGGTCTCGGAAAACCTTCGCACGGAGCCGCACGGGACCGCCTGGTCCACCCCTTCGATCTGCTCCAAACGCTTGGCGAGAGACGAGGCAAACCCGTAGACCTCCGCAAGCGGGGTACGACGGTCCTTGCCGTGTAGGCCCAGCCGGTCGATGGCCTTGGCGATCTTCTCCTCCGACTTCTCACCAAGCCCTGGCAATTCCCGGAGCTTTTGTTCATCGACCGCCACCTTCAGGCTGTCGATGTCCTCAACACCCAACTCGGCGCGGATCATCTTGAGGGTCTTTGGGCCCAGGCCCGGGATCTTCGTGAGCTCGACAAACGGCGGCGGGTACTTCTCTCGGAGCTTTTCCAACTTGGAGATCGTGCCCGTCTTCTCGAACTCCAAGATCTTGTCCGCTGTAGAGGGCCCGACACCGCTGATCGCGGTCAGCTCTGCCTTGGTGAGGCCTGACAACTCGCCGGGATGGGACTCGAGACCGGCGATAGCGTTCTCATAGGCCCTGACGCGGAACGCCTGGGGCGACCCCTCGTCTAGGGCGGTGAGCTTGGCCAGCTCCGCCAGTGCCCGGATGAGCTCGAATCGGCTTGCCATCGTCAGGCCGATTATCACCGACCAAGCCAGACTCGGGGATTGAACTCGGCTCTCGACGCTGCCTTCACGCGGAGGTGACCGAATATCGGTACCTCGATGCCCACCGCCGTTACCACCTCCACCACGCGAATTGAAAGAGACGGATCGATCGCACACCCGCAACGCACCACAACGGCGCCATTGGCGTTCGCCACCGCCGCCGCCTGCTCGTGCGGACTCGAGCCCGAGGCTCCCGGATAGGTAGCGACCGCCGCGGCGAGGGCAGCGGCATCAGACGCCGTCTGGGCCTGTGCCCTGGCTGCGTAGGCCGCCCCTAGCGACGCCGTGGCTATCCCAAGAGTGGCCAGCAGGGCGGCGACCGCCACAAGCGCGACGGTCGCCCCTCCTGCCTCCCCCACCCTCACCGCTCAACGAGCATCGTCGCCGACGCAGAGAGGTCGACTCCCAAATCCCGAACCAGCGGCGCACCAAGGAGGTGGCGCAAGGTGGCCGTGACCCGGGCCGGTCGACCCACCACCGAAGGCCGCGACACCGAGATGCGCACCCGGTTGCGCATGGCCGGAGACAACGCCGCCACGACCGCATTGACCGCCTTCGCGGGATCCGGGGTGGTTGCCGCCACCCGCGCCCCTTCTCTCACCGCGCCCACAAGCTCGATCCTGGCTCTGGCGATCGAGACGACCTCGATGCCGGCGACCAGTATGAGGAGCACCATCGGAATGACGAGAAAGAACTCCACGCTGGCGCTCCCCTGCTCTAGAAGTTCCCGGTCACCCACTTGATGACCTTGCCGAACAAGCCGCCGAGCAGGCCAGAGCCGGTGCCGGACTGGAGCCACTTCAGCGCGATGATGGCCAGTGCCGTTGCGGCAAGAATGACCAGGAAATACTCGACAGTGGCCTGGCCTCGCTCATCGCTCATAGCGACCATCATTCGGTTCCACACCCGTGTCATAGACACTCCTTCCAAGCCGGTAACCGACCGGCGCGGGGAGAAGTGCGGAGATCAAAACAACGCTCCTGTCAGATCGTCGAAGAGCCGGAAGATCGAAGGGGCATACAGGAGCAGAACGAGACCGGGGAGCATCAGGAGCGTCACCGGGAGCATCAGTCGCACGGGGAGTGTTCTCGCTCGGGCAAGGTTGCGCGCACGCTCCTCAGCAAGATCCTCCTCCAACAGACGCCGGACGGTGTGGTCGAGGGATGCTCCTGAGCGGTGAGCCCGCACCAACTGGGCGAGAACCGGCCTCAACTCAGGACCGGCGGTTTCGATCGCTGCCTCCGGGCCCGATATCTCGGCCACACGTGCCACCCGCCCCAACTCGGGCCACCCGGCGACACGCTCTCCGGCGCGGCGAAGAGCTGCCAACACAGAACGCCCCGACCTGATCTCGATGAGCAGCACGATCAGCACCAGGCGCAGCGGAAACGGCTCGCGCCTGGCGCGCCGGATGCGAAGGATCGGCGGAGTGGCGAAGACCGCAGCCGCTGCAACCGGCCCAGCAAGCGCCCAGGCGGCTGCCGCAAGGGCAACGGTCCAAGAGCTCATCTCGCTCTCCACAAGATGACCATGGCGATCATCAAGCCGGTGGCGAAGAGGCCTAGCCCGACGACCGCGGCGACACGTTGACCCGGGGCGGCCACCAACGCCGACAGGCTTCCGGAACGAGCCTGCACCAGCAGGTACAAGGACGGCCCGGCGACGAACAGCGCCGCGGTCGCCCGAGCCGGAGCCGAAGCCACCCGCACCTCGCGGGCAACCTCCTGATTGGCAAGGGCAAGGGTTCCCATCTCATCGAACAGATCTGCCCCACCCGAGCCGGAGACGGCCAGTTCGCGCACGGCGAGACCCAGCTCCTCCCCTACCTCGGGGAAGACGGACACCACCAGACGGGAGATCTCATCCATCGGCGCGCCTGCTCCGGCTGCCCTGGCGATGTCGTCGGCACCCACGGATCTGGCCGCGGCAGCGATTGCTAGACGAAGAGAGGAACCGGCTCGAAGCTCGGCCGAGATCCCGTCGCAAAAACCGACGGCGTTTGGCTTGCCCGCCCTCAGCCTGGCCTGTGCAACCGCGATGACCCCGAGGGTTGGTATCGGCCAATACAGGGCGGCCGCAACGAGAGCCACGCGCGGCCAGCTCAACCCCATCCCCGCGGCCAAAGCGACGCCAATCACATCGATCATGACATGCCTGCGCCGAGACGCCCTATCTCAACGATTCGACGACCGTCGTCTGTCCGTTCCAACTGGATTATCAGATCGACTGCCGCATCGAGTTGCCGCCGGATCGCTACCTCGGACGTGCTCCCGGCCGTCAGCGCCAGGGTCTCCAGCCTCCACATGGCCTCGTTGGGTGAGTTTGCATGGACCGTGGTCATCGATCCCCGATGGCCGGAGTTGAGGGCTGTGATCAAGTCAAGAGCCTCCGGCCCCCGAACCTCGCCGACGACGATTCGGTCAGGCCTCAGTCGAAGCGCTGAGAGCAGGAGCGACCGGATCGTTATCTCCCCAGCCCGTTCGGCGTTTGCTGGTCGCGCTTCGAGTCGCACGACATGACCGGGTAGCGAGAGCTCGGCCGCGTCCTCGATGGTCACCACCCTCTCACCCGAGGGGATGAGTGCCCCCAGAAGATTGAGAAGGGTGGTCTTCCCGGTGCCCGTGCCTCCTGAAACGACGATCGTCTCTCGCGCAGCCACCGCCTGCGTCATTTCCTCGGTCTGTTCATCCGTGGCGAAACCAGTCGCGATGAGATCCTCCAGGCACTTCACCCGCTGGGTGAATCGCCGGATCGCCACAACGGGAACATCGACCGATGCGGGAGGAATCGCTGCGTGAAGCCGGCTCCCGTCGGGAAGGCGGGCCTCCACCGTCGGCGAGGATCGGTCGATCCGCAGACCCAACGGGGCGATCTGCCGCTCGACGAATCCGAGAAGGTGCTCTGACGATTCGAATCTGGCTGCAGTTCGAATCAGGAGCCCATCCCGGTCGACCCAGACATCCTCGGGACCGTTCACGAGGATGTCACTAACCGCCGGATCGGAGAAGAAGTCATGAAGAGGGCCCCAGCCGATGACGTTGTTGACCACCTCGGCTGAGGTGTCCGACCATGGCGATTCGATGCGAAGCAGCCGGGCAGCAGCAGCCTCGACCGCGGGCCCGTCCAGCCCTGTGTCGCTCTCGGCTATGGCACGGCTGATCCTTTCGACTATGCCCACGGAATCCCCCAGACCTGTCTCCAAGCCCTGGTCCAGCGACCCGGGCCCGGGAGCCAACCCCTGAGGATGTGGCGCACCATGCGGGGGGCGACTCGGGGAAGCATCGGGCCTGGGCCGGGTGCCCTGCCCGCGCCGTCCACCGGCTGCCAGACGGCAGGGCCATGATCCCAGGTCAGAACTGCTCCCCCGTAGAGGACGTGAACCGGGACGATCGGCCCAGGCCACGCATCGGATGGGGCCCGGACGACAACCGCCGGCCAGCGCGATGCGAGGGTCTGAGCAGCTTCGTGCGTCTCCGAGGCTCCCAACGATCCCGCACCTATCGTGGCGACTCCGGGCCGTCCTGGACTGATCTCGTCGAGCCGTGGCCCCTCGTTCACGACGTCGAACAGGGTGCGACCAGTCCCTTGCGGTTGGCGTCGCACCCTATCGATCACTAGAGCCGTGCCGGCCGCTGAGGCCAGCCCAACCGGCGCCAACAGCGACATAACCGGATCTGGCGACCAGACGGCCAGTACACGGATTCTCCCCACCCCGTCCATGCTTGCGAACCTATGAGGCGCCACCGTCCGGCACAAGGGGGTTGTGACTCGGCGCGGGTTATCTTGGTCAGATGGCAGGTGCCGCTTTCTTCGACCTCGACAAAACGATCATCGCCAAGTCATCGACCCTGGCGTTCACCAGGCCTATGTTCAAGGCCGGCCTTTTGAGCGGATCCACGCTCGCCAAGGCCGGAATAGCACAGGCCTACTACCAGGCCTTCGGCGCCGACCACAACCAACTCGAGCGTGTAAAAGAGGAGCTGGCGGCACTGACTCAAGGCTGGTCACGCGACGAGGTGCTCGCCGTCGTCGAAGAGACGGTCGATGAGGTCGTGAGACCCCTGGTCTACGCCGAGGCTCTGGCGATCATCGCCCAACACAAGGGGGAGGGCCGCAAGGTGGTGGTCATCTCGGCAAGCCCGGAAGAGATCGTCATTCCCCTGTGCCGCTACCTGGGCATCGAGGACGTCATCGCAACAAGGTCTGAGATCGACGAGAAGGGAAAATATACGGGACGAATCGAGCTCTACGCATACGGACCGGGGAAGGCTGAGGCGATACGAGAGTTGGCAGAACGCGAAGGGATCGACCTGTCCGAGAGTTTCGCGTATTCCGATTCGATCACCGATCTGCCGATGTTGGAAATGGTCGGGCACCCCGTGGTGGTCAACCCCGACTCCGAACTAGCCGCCATAGCCAAAGAGCGCGGCTGGGAGAGGAGGCGATTCGAGTCGGCGGTCACCCTTCGAGAGAAGATAACTGCCAAAGCGGTTCCCGGAGCGGTAGTAACCGGTGTCGCCGCCGTTCTCGCCTACTGGGCCCTCAAAGGCCGGAAGGCATAGGCCTGATCCCCCACTCGAATCCTGCAGAACCGACAGCCTGGAAGACCTCCGACAAGGACATGTACTCGTCATCAAGCTCATCGATAACGACTCGCGAGAGGACTAGCCGCTCCACCGCCCAAACGGCGTCGCGGTCCGTCGAGCCGCGGATCAATCCCTGGTCGGTCACGAGCTTGAGTGCATCGCGGATCGGTTGGACGAGCGCTGTCGCCGGACCGAGCACATCGTCAGGGACGGAATGGAGGACGCCCGAAGCATCGATCGCTACCAGGGTGGCGCCGGCCTCGAGTGCAGACCTTGTCTCCGCCAGAGAGATCACCCGGCAAAGGTAGCCTCGGCCGATGTTGACTCGGGCCATGATCGTCGTCGCCGCAGGCGCCAGCACACGCTTCGGGGGCGACAAGCTGACAGTGGAACTTCTGGGGAAGCCTGTCATCGCCCACACTCTGTCTGCGGTCATCCCCAGCGTCGATAGCTGCATATTGGTGTGCAGACACGACATGATTCGAGGCCTCGAGAAGCTCGGCTTCGAGTGTGAGCTGATACCAGGGGGGCCGACCCGGACCGCCAGCGAGATGGCGGGGCTCGCCGCGGTGGGGCCCGATATCGAACTGATCGGCATTCACGACGGAGCCCGCCCCGGGACAACACCCCAGCTGATTGAAGCTTTGTTCAACCGA
>JAWWBL010000054.1:0-11053 GCA_033720975.1 Acidimicrobiia bacterium
CCTGGGTTCCGCATCTCCAGCAGCCTCGAACACGAGAAGCTGGCCGATGGTTGCCTGAGTTCCCTCGATTCGAGAACTGAGAACGGCCTCGATCCGCACGTAGGGCCCGATCAGAATCTCCGGAGTAGGCAGCAGACGGCTTGCACCCGCAAGTCGGTGAACAGCGGCCGTGGCATCGGTCAACGACTTGACGACTCGCTCCGGGTACTCGAGCGAAGTTGGCAGCGGATTGGGGAAGAACGCTTGATACCCAGCCCCTGTCTTGAGGAGAGTGCCAGCACTCCACTCTTCGCTGTTAACGACCTCGTTCATCACTACCTATCTTGTTAATGCAGATACCCGGTCATGTTAATACCGGACGGAGGCGTTTAGGCCAGCGTTAACAATCGGTTCGCGCACATCCCCCGGGCATCAGCCAAACTAGGACCGAGACCGGTGCCACGCGACAATCTCGTGGCGCAACCACAGCCGCGGCCTCCCGCGTCCCAGATCGACAACCGGGCGAGGCATGTCCGGGTACCTCTTCTGATAGGCACTGACCGAATTGCGGTGTTTCAGGCCAAGGATCCGAGCCACTTCGGTGGCATCGATCAGGTCTTCGGTGCGTACACGAGGGGTCATCTCAACCCCTAGGTTACACCCGTTGACTTCTGTCACAGCCGCCCTGTAGGGTTACGGGTGTAATCAAAGAAGAGGTTGCCCCGGCGGTGCCAACAACACCCCGGGGCCGGCCGGTACCTGTAAAGGAGGTTCCGACATGGCACAGCCTATCGCTGGCCTCGCGCTCGACGATCTCGAGCAACGCATCACACTGTCCGTCGAGGAGACCGCAACTCTCCTCGGCCTCGGACGATCAGCTGCCTACGAGGCGGCCCGACGTGGAGACATCCCCTCCCGGCGACTCGGCCGTCGGGTGATCGTCCCCGTGCCTGCTCTCCTCACCTGGTTGGGCCTCTCCCCCATCGGCGGTGATGAGTGATGCAGGGCCATATCAGAAAGCGCGTCCACACGACCAAGGACGGCCGCCAGACCGTCAACTGGTACGTGGTCATCGAATTGCCAAGAGGCGAAGACGGCAAACGTCGTCAGAAATGGAACGGCGGATACAAGACCCGTCGGGAGGCGGAGAGAGTCCGGGCCAAGCTCGTCACCGAACTCGCCTCAGGCTCATACGTCGAGCCGAGCCAGACGACCTTCGGTGATTGGGTGGCCGATCAATGGCTCCCACTCACCAAGACACGAGTCAAGCCAACGACATACGACTCCTATGAGAGGAACCTGAGACTGCACGTCCTGCCGAGCCTTGGCAGCCTGCGCCTTCGACAGGTGACTCCGAGCACGCTCAACCGGCTGTACTCAGACCTGCTGGCCAACGGCCACAAGACCCGTGAAGGAGGCCTCAGCGCGAAGACGGTCCGATACATCCACACCATCGTGCATCGTGCTCTCGCCGATGCCGTGGACACCGGCCTACTAGCCGCGAATGTCGCCTCCCGGGCAAAACCTCCACGAGTTCAGTCGGCGGCGCCTGCAGTGATCCGGTTCTGGGAGCCTCACGAACTGAGACAGTTCCTGGACTCGGTCCGCGGCCACAGACTCGAAGCGGCGTGGCATCTCGCAGCCATGACAGGCATGAGACGAGGAGAAGTCCTCGGACTCAGATGGAAGGATGTCGACCTAGACGCGGCAACGCTCTCAGTGACTCACGCAATCGTCAGCGTCGCCTACGAGATGATCACGTCAACACCGAAATCACATCGAGCGAGAGTCGTCAACCTCGATCCGGCCACCGTCGAGCAGCTGCGAGGACACCGAGCGAGGCAGATGGATGAGCGTGACGAGTGGGGCTCGGAGTACCGGGACCAAGGCCTCGTCTTCTGCAAGGAAGACGGGACACCAATACACCCCCACACCTTCTCACAGGCCTTTGAGCGCCTTGTCGCCCGAAGTGATCTGCCGACCGTCCGTCTGCATGACCTCAGGCACACTCACGCCACGATCGCCCTGAAGGCAGGCGTACCGGTCAAAGTGATAAGCGAACGGCTCGGCCACGAGTCACCGGCATTCACTATGAAGCAATACGCGCATGCCATGCCAGGTATGCAAGCTGAAGCAGCGACTCGGATAGCGGAGGTGGTCGACAGGACCTAGAAACTCGCGCTCATCCGACGGAGGCTACGAGGGCTTCGCTATGTGCGGTCAATCGGCATCGGCAACAGTCACACTCACCGCATAATCCCAAGCTGGCGCAGGTGCAGAAACGAGCTCGGCGGGGATGACCTGTATATCCCCGGTAGGGCTGCAACCCACATTGCCTTCACTGCACCCGCGACGAACGACGAACGACCCGAAGTCAACTCCCATCTGAAGCGGTATCTCTGTATCCGATGCCCAAGCAAACGGCCCGCTGAGATCGAACGCTGGCAGCCCCGAGTTGGCCTCCAGCGGCCGGATGTTGTCGACAAGAACCTGGCCGATGTCAACATCCCATGCGTCGATGACGTGGTCGTAAACCTGGATCGTCATGGTCCAGTCACCCGAAGACACCTTGAAGACGCCGCTCCGGTAGGAGGTGTACCGCCTACCTTCGGAACGCTCGAAGGTTGCGATACCCAGAACAACGGGACATGGTTCGGAGCAGCCAAGGTCGCTGTGCGTGAAGTCAACCTGAGCTAGGTCGATGGCGATGGCTGCTGAGATACCTACCGGGTCGCGGACAGCGGGGGCGGGATCCAGGGTCAAATGGAACCCTGTTCCGTCAGGGAGGCGGCCCTCCACAACTACAGGTGGCGCTGTCTCTACATGTGTTGAGAGAGTCGGCTCTACCGCAGGTGTGAGGGTGGGTTCCGGCTCAGAGGCGCCTGTGCACGAGGAGGCGATGACTCCCAATCCGAGAACCAAGGCTGCTCGACGAGTCCTAACCACGATTGTTACGACACGATCTGATAGCCAGTGATGTTCCGATACCAAGCAGGTAATTGTGTAGCGGAGGTGATTTTACTCGCCATCAGCTGGGCCGGATTCCGGCGTGGACAATCAGCCAGAGGAGGAACAACGCCGAAGCTAGGCCGGGCAAGTCCTGGCGGAGCCTTCGAAGCGATCGGTCCCAGTCGGTCGGTACGGAGGCGAAGTACCTGTCCATGGTGACCAGCCCGCGGAATAGGCCAAAACCGATCCCGGCCGTCAGACCGGCAGCAAAGTCGCCGAAGGCAACAGCGAGGCCCGCCACGACATATGGAAGGGTTGCCCGCATGTATGTGCGGAAGCCAGTTCCTAGCTCATAGCCAAACATCAGAGCTCCAACGTCATGTGGTTCTCCCCAAACGGACTGGCGCACAAGTCGGCGGTTCTCAGGGAGACGAATGGTTACAGATTCGGAGTCTCGCGCGACTGCAAGCGCCAGCAGCAGAAGCCCGACAAGAAGAGGTATGAAACCAGCAGGGGCCTCCCACGGTGACAAGGCTGCGATTGCCCCGAGGATCGTACCGGTAGTCGTCCCGCCGAGCACCGCTCCCGTCAGGAAGATGAAGTTGCTTCGAGGCGCACGACCGGGCGCCTGGGCCATCCAGGCCGCGTTAAACACTCACGGTGCTCCTGAGGTCGACAATCCGGCCAGCAGGCCCGCCGTCATCCATGAGATCGACTGATTGTTCATGGATATCGCAGCGGCAAATGCAACTAGTGCGATCCCCGCGGGCAGTAGCAGGGGGTGTGTTCGGGCCCCGCGGCCAGGGACCCCGAAGGGCGCACCGGTCATACGATCTTGGGACAGACGGACTTGTACCAGCTTGAGCAAGAAGGGTCACAGAGCCGATACTCCCCATCAGAGCATCTCCAATCGTCTGAACCACGCGTCCAGATCCAAGCGTTCTTGCTGTAGCAGCTCGTCGTACGCAAACGCCACTCCCAGCCGAACGAACTGTGGTGGTCGTGCCAGTTATCCGATCCGCAGTGGAATGTACTGACGTTGGATCCGCAGGCGCAGCAGCCCGTTGATCCAGCATACGGAGGGCCGTAGCAGCTCGAAGTTGTGGTGCTTGGCGTTAGGTTGGTTGCTGCCGCACGCTTCGCGGTAGGGAAGAAGCCGACCAGGGCTAGGCCTGCCCCAAACATTGCTGCCGTTGTGACTCGCAGGAATCCCCTGCGGTTCACAGCCCAAGCTGAAGGCCTCGCCTGATGCCTCAGATCCGAGTCCGGTGCCACGTCAGCGCGGACTAGATGAATGGTGTCGTGCACGATCTACCTCGCTTCGGCTTTGACGATTCCGTTGACTAGGTCCTCAATAGCCACATTCCTTGTTAGGGCCCTCGACTCAACAACCTGACCCTCATCGTCAACTGCGACGACCCACGGGACCCCGGGGACTCGAAAGGCGTTTCGGGCTTCGGGGTCCAAGACAGTCTGAATCCCACTTCTGGCGATCTCGGATTCAGGCTCGTAGGGCGCGTCCGAAACCAGGAGAAGGCTGAACCCGGGGGGCGCGGAAGCCTGCAAGTCACCGATCTTGGCGGGCAATAGGGAGTGGCACACATCGCATGCCGGGCTCGCGAACAGCGCAACGTATGGTGGCTTCACGCTGCCTCCGTTGAACGCAAGAGCTGGAGCTACAAGCCTTTCATTGATACCGCGCGGTAGATAGGCCTGCAACGCACGGAGTTGCCCAACGACTCCTCCGAGGGCGAGACCCATCACAAGAATCGCGACCCAAGCCAACAGAAGTGCGACATCCGTGACACTCATGTAAGGAGCGCTTCCTCCGTAGTAGCAACTGCATCGGGCATCCACCAGGCCAGAGATGCGAATGCGGCGCCTGCGACGAGACCGAGAGCCATAAGCAGGACGGAATCGTCCACCATGTGACCTGAGCCGACGCCGTTAGCGCCGAGAATCGAAACCAAACAGAGCGCTAGCGCCCTTCCGACGCTCGCGCCATTGACCGGTGTGTATCCCGAGGTGCAAGCGCAAGTACTCCCTGGGCGCTTTGCCAACACCGCCAGAAGACTCCCATAGAAGGCGAAAACTGCGGACGCCACGATGGAGGCTGGGATGCGAAGACTGTGAATCCAGATTGACATGAGCAACAGCGCACCGAGGACGGCTTCAGCTAGCCCCCACCCCAACGCGCTTCTTCGACATGCTTCTTGGCGTAGGGCTATGGGCGCCTCGAGGCATATCATCGCCGACAACGCGTGTGGGCGAATCGCGTGCAGAGAGCCGGCTGCCAGCAGCGTGGTCCCTACGCACGTGGTGGCTACGAGAGCGGCGAAGGCTTGAACAGACACCTAGGTAACTTTCGGTCGCCTGCCTGGCCCCAAACTGCTCCAGTCTGCGCGAAACTCATCCACCAGGCCAGCTACGTAAGAAGACAGCTCCACCTTCCGATCGCTGGCGGGTTGAACAACACAAACCGCTGTTTCCGTTGCGGCGAGAACTCCATCGTTTACGTCAGCTCCAACCGAGTAGAACTCGGCAAACCTGCCGGGAGTGCCCGTCCAGCTAGGCAAGAGGCCATCGGAACGAGGTTGGACATCAAGCACGAAGTCTTCGAGATCCACAGTGAGAACATCCGAGGTTGTCAGCCACGAAGCAGATGGGGAGAGAACCAGCCCATCCGATGAGTCTGAAGGCCTGGCTTGAGAGATGGCTTCAGCAGCCGTCTCCGGGATCACGTGATCGAACGTTAGGAGGTCGTGGAAAGGGCCTTGCCAGATAGTGAATCCAGACACGGCATCGTTTTGACGGTTGAGCGTGAAGTGAGCAAAGACTCCAGACTGCACAACCAGCGCAGCCTCAAGATCTGCGTCGTACCCGGTCGGCGCAATCGCGTACAAGCCGTGGCCGCGGACGACAGCCTGGAAGCCGAAGCTGTAGTCACCGGACCGGTAGATCACATGGGCCGTGACATATCCAGTCCGCATCGTCTGCGGAACTGTTATCCGGACCGTGTCACCGTCTAGGGTTCGAAAGCCAGCCATCAGATTCGGCATTACGTGCCCGGAACGGCGAACCTCCAACCCAGCCGCAGTAGCAAGCTCTTTAACTGAACTGATGGGAGCCACCTCCTGGAATACGCGACAAACAACGCTGAATGAGGTGTTCGCTGCACACTTCCTCCGCACGTCCCATATTCGCCGTTCGCTGTGCTCTCATCGGGTACTTGTTGTGCCTAGGGCTCTTCGATTTCGTGACTACTCAGTTTCTTTTCGCGAGCAACAGCATCCCGCCCCCCACTTGCTGGTGAGAAACGTACCTCAGGCGTCGATCCACCGTCGCGTTCCGCTCCAGAGGGGTGGGCGGCCTATGGTTGGGGGTCAAGGCTCCCCACAGTGGCCGGAGCTGAGTAGGTCGCCTCGAATGTGACGGTCCCAGCTGGCAGGCCCGAGCGGCCATCAGCAGTCAGGTTGGTTCGAGACTCGGACCGCAAGAAGCCGGCTTCGTCGATCGCGAATCCCCAGCGAATCTCCAAGTCGTTGTCGCCAAAGTCGACGGAGAACGATGACACACCACCAACTGTTCCAACCAGCTCGAGACCCGGTAGGTCGGACAACAGGCTTATCACGGCTGCTCTCGATGCCGGGGTTGCGGGAGATTCCCGTATCGCCTGTAGTGCGACATCAAGGAAGTCAATGTGTTCTGGCCTCGTGGACCCCAACGGAAGCATTCCGCGGATCTGTCTGTCCAACTCGTCTTTGTCCGTTGCCCACACCGTGTCGAAAGCGTCCACAACCGTGAATGTCTGTGTCTCGCCAATTGCGTCCTGCTCATCGATCCCGAACTCGTAATAGAGCGCCCGATCGGTGGTATCGAAGAACGTTGGTTCGGTGGCAGTCGTGGACAGTTGCAGCGTCCCCTCATACCCCACCCACGAGTCCCGACGGACCGGCAGTTGGTAGAAGAGGCTCGGCTCCCCTTCCTGCCTACCGACTCCTTCGGCTTGCACTTCCATCAACAGCACTTCTTCGGACCTGACAAAGATGAAGCTGCTGTCAGGCGCTTCGATTGGATCGATTTCTTCAACAAGCTGGGCGATTTCGCGAAGTGTTTCCGCTGCGGCAGTCTCCTGTCTCGGCAAAGTCAAGAGCAGCCCGGCTACGACTACGGCGAGGCCTGCGGCACCTGCGAGACGCCACGAGATCGAACGTGGCTGGCCCTCGATTCGCTGCGCCACAGCGCTCTGGAACCGGGCGAGCGACCGGGCCTCCTCTTCGGGAGTTGGCTCGGGCTCACCGTATAGCGCGCTGAGCGCCCTGTCTATGAGATCCCGCGGATCAGCCACGGTCTTCCTCCGTCGGTGGATCTGGCGATTTCGGTGGTTGTTGTCTCAGTACTGGAGCGATTTCGGCCAATCGTTCCCGCGCTCTGAAGAGACGAGTGGCAACGACTCCCTTGGAGATACCCAAGATCTGGGCTATTTCGGCATGTGAGCAGCCGTCCACTGAACTCAGCAGGAGAACCTCTCGCTGCCGTCTCGGGAGCTCTTTCAGCGCCTCTTCCATCTCCGACACCGAAACTGATAGAAGAGCCGCGGTCTCGGCGGACTCGCCAACGAGCTCCCACTCTGAGCCTCCTCGTATTACGACATCAAGCCGCGAGCGACGTGAGACCCGGCGCATGCGGTCGCCGATGACGTTTCGTCCGATTCGGTACAGCCAAGGCAGAGCTGTTGGTTGCGATGTGTCGAAGCGGTGTCGGACATCCAAGGCTTTCACGAAGATGTCAGATGTGAGATCCGCAGCTTCGCTCCGGTCAACTCTTCGGGCCACGAATGCAAAGACGGCTTTGAAGTGACGGCGATAGATGACGCCGAACTCGCTTACGTCGTCTAGCGACGCCGAAATGATCTCGGCGTCAGAACGACTGTCCATCTCACCCCCTCGCACCGAGGGTAACGCTCGTCTTGTCTAGCTGCTGTGATACGAAATCGACTCGGCTCGATTGTTCAGCGAGTTGAGATCGTCGGTTGTACCGGCTCCATACGTGTTCTCACCCTGACCACCCTTATTGGGGTAGTCGTAGTGGCGCAGCCGCGCACAGCCGTTGTAGGAGGACGAGATCCGGTTATCCCAAGACGGCGTCGTATTCCAATACCCGCCGGTGCACGACGAGCCCACCACCGAGATCGAAGAACCACTCCCGTTGAACCCGTCGTAATGCGTCCCGAGCGTGAACGTCGACATCGCGACAGTCCCGCCTCCAATAGCGGGCGACGACTCCGCAGACAATGGGACTCCGAGGTTCGCCCATGAGACAGCCTCGCTGGGAGTATCGAAGCACTCAGGCTCCGTTGTCTTGAACTCACCGCTCTCGGCTATATCCAAGACGAACACGACGCAGTGCACCTCACGCTCCGAAACGTCGGGGCTCGGTGCGGGCGGCGCGACAACAGAGAGAAACACAGCAAGCGCTGCAATCAGGTGTGGCATTTTGCCGTCCTTTGTTCGCGGACGGGAGGTTTGTTGTTTGGCTCCCCAGATCATTTCGCGGAATACCCCCCCCCCGGAGGCAATAAGCACCCCGGAGGCGAACGGGGTTGCCGTCCTTTGTTCAAACTGGCGCCCCATTCGCCTCCGACGCAACGGTCGAGCAAACAGCCAGATTCTCAGTAATCGACCGTCGATTCAGACAAAGAACTCTCAGGCAACGCACACAGAAACCAGGAGGATCCGAGGTGGCCAGATACTGCGTCAACCGCAATCCACAAGCGGATAGTTACCACGAGGTCCACAACCTCACAGCAGGGTGTAACCACTTGCCCGCACCTGAGAACAGGAGGGCTCTAGGCGACCACTCCAGTTGTCACAGTGCCGTAGCCAAGGCACGCACGATGTACACGCTCGTGGACGGGTGCTGGTACTGCTCCCGATCGTGCCACACGAGGTGACCCGCGTCGCCCCAGTTCGACGCGAACGCGACCCAAGCCGGCCAACACCACAGACAGAAACTCACCCCGCTAGCCACGGCTGAAAGAATCACGGAATATCCCCCCACATCAGACAACAACCCGGGTGAAGCAGAGCCACGGCCCGACAAGCTGGGCTATGGGCTCTCGAGCAGACCCAAGGAGGTTGCAGATGAGGGGCACAAGGAAACGCCTGGGGCTACTGGTCCTCACGCTGGCGCTGATCGTCGGCTCGGGCTCACTGGCTCTGGCGCACTCGTTCTCGTCATGTCAGACCGGGGAGTTCTGCGTCTTCGGCGTCAGCGGGTACAGCGGCGACTGGCACGACCCCGACACCGATGACCCCAACTGGCCGTGCTGTGGTCATCACGGCGTGCAAAACGATGACGACTCATTCCAGAACAAGGAAACGACGGTTGTCCGGGTGTTCGACGGGACGAACTACACGGGTGGCACGAAATACTGTGCCACAGATTCATCGAATGACTGGAACATCAACGACAACGTCGATAACGACGGGAACAGCAACGACACGCTGGGAACGAGCACCTGTCCTGCAGGCGACATCGAGCTTCCTTGAGTGCTGTCTAGGTCGAAATGGCGGCCGGGCATAGGGAAGCATCGGTCGAGGTCGAAGACAGCTCGGCACCTGTGGCTTGTCGTCGCCGCCCTCCTAGCGGCCTGTTCGACGGCCGAGCCACTCGGCCCACCTCCGGTCGTCGACGAAATCGAGCTCGAGACTGTTTACGACGCGGTCAACACTGTGCTCACCCAAGAGCAGCAAGTCGAAGTCATGAACGCGATCGACACGGTTGTTGAGCAGTGCATGCGACAGGCCGGATATGAGTGGTTCGACTACCCGGGCGTGACCGTCGAGCAGGTCTTCGCCAACGACATCTTCATGTCCGACTTCGAAGTCTGGCTCTTCAACGATCCGGAGATGAGCGGTTCGGACGGCTATGGAGTCGTATCGGACAGTCGCCAGATCCGTGCGATTGAGACGCCGCGGGACGAGTTCTTCACGCCAGAGATGACACCAGAAGACGAAGAGGAGTACTACTTGGCCTTCGCCGGCACCGAAGAAGAACGAATCACGATCCGTCGAGCCAACGGCTCACACTTCAGCCAGGGCGCCGGCGGGTGTCTCGGAGTAGGCCTTCGCACCATGCACCCAGACCTCGAGACCTACCTCAGATTGAATAGCGTCAGAAAGGAACTCATCTCTGACCTGTGGACAGCGACCATCGAAAGCGCTGAAGTGCAGGCATCTCTAGCGATCTGGGCTGAGTGCATGCGCAAGGAGGGTTACGCATTCCAAGATCCTCCTGCTGCCCTGGAGGCGGTCTTGACTGTCGCGGCCGATAGCACCCCAAACGCCGCACAAGCGGTTGAGGTGTCTATCGCGAGCAAGGATGTGGGGTGCAAAGAGCTCTCGGGACTATCTGGATGGTTCTCTGCCGTCTTTCTTCGTGAGGCCGAGGCACGGCTCTCGGACCACATGGACGATTTGACTTGGCTGTCAGATGCACAACTCGGAGCTGCCCGGAGGGCGGCCGAGATCCTCAGCGATGGGTCCTAGCGTGAGGATTACCCAGTCAGGCCTACTCAAACGGTCCATCTAGAACACAGCTGGAGCGAAGAAGGAGCAACCATGGGCAAGAAGTCCGCAAGATTCACACCCGACGGCATCGAAGGCCTATCGAAGGACAAGCCAGTCGTCTACAAGATCGAAGATGGCAAAGGGACCAATATCTACACCGGCTCGGCAAAGAAGGGGCGGGTCGAGCAGAGGATCAAGGAACATCTACCGGGCGGAAAGGACCCAATACCGGGTGGTCCGAAGGTGGCAATCTCTCAGAAGCCGTCGATTGTCGAAGCCAGGAAGTCTGAAGAACGCATAATCAAGAGCGTAAAACCCCGCCACAACAAGAAGGGGAAGTAGCGGACCTCAAGCCGGACCGCGACCTGACGACCTGCCCGACGGGAGTCTCCAAGCACTCGCTCGGCGCTCAAACGCTCGGCGCTCTCTGTGGTTAGACAGAGGCTGGACATAGGGGGCAACCATGGCGTCATGCCAGGAAACCCCAGGCCGCTGGCCTGGGGTTTCTTCAGTAGCGGGGGCAGGATTTGAACCTGCGACCTTCGGGTTATGAG
>JAWWBL010000055.1:0-10657 GCA_033720975.1 Acidimicrobiia bacterium
GCCCTCGAAACCCGATCCAGCCATGACTTCCTGGGCGATGTTGGTGACCGCAATGGCCGTTAGAGGTGTTCTCTCCGAAGGCTTCCAAACCACCGTGTCGCCGCACACGGAGGCAATTGCCGAGTTCCACGACCACACCGCCACCGGGAAGTTGAAAGCCGATATGACCCCAACCGGGCCAAGCGGGTGCCAGTGCTCGTACATCCGGTGGTCGGGCCGCTCCGAAGCCATCGTGTTCCCGTACAGCTGCCGTGATAACCCGACTGCGAAGTCGCAGATATCGACCATCTCCTGGACCTCGCCCACGCCTTCAGGAAGGATCTTCCCCATCTCCAATGTCACCAGCGCACCGAGAGGCTCGATCTTCTCCCGCAATGCATCGCCGAGCCGCCGTACGAATTCCCCGCGCTTCGGAGCGGGAAGGCGGCGCCACCGGCTGAACGTCTCCACCGAGTTCTCGACGATTGTTTCGTAGTCTTCGAGCGATGCCATGGTCACCGTGGCCAGCCGCTCATCACTGGTGGGGTTGATCACATCGATGACTTCTCCTGAGGCGGGCAGCCACTCGCCGGCGAACGCCCCTGAGTTGTGCTCAGTCAGGCCGAGCGTGTCGAAGATCTCCTGGGTGTTCATCTTGCGGCCACCACTTCTATCTCCACGAGGAAGCCACCGGGAAGGGCGCCAGCCTGGATTGCCGAGCGAGCCGGATATTCCCCATCGAAGTACGAACCGTAGATCTCGTTGACCGTTGGGTAGTCGGACATGTCAGCGAGGAAAATCGTCGTCTTGACGATGTCGTCGAGTTCGAGCTTTACGTCACGGAGAAGTGATCGGATGTTCTTCATGACCTGATGGGTCTGTGCCGTCACATCGTCGGGTGAACGCCCACCTGTCGCCGGATCGAGGGCAACCTGGCCGGACAGAAACACGAGGCCACCGGTCTCGGTGACGAACGAGTAGGGACCCAACTTCGACGGTGCGGAGGGGGTAGCGGGAACGGTCTTTGGCAAGGTCTAACTCCTGGCTGTGTCGCCATAGGAGAGTACCCGAGCATGGCGGCATCGTTCGCCGGGGGCTCGGCGTGCCAGTCCGGCACCGTTAAGCGGACTGAAGGTGTCTACGAGAAGGAGTTGCCGCAGCCGCAACTACGGGTGACATTGGGGTTCTCGATGGCGAACCCTGCTCCCATCAGCCCGTCCCGGTAGTCGAGGGTCGAGCCTTTCACCATCTCCGCACTCTGCGGATCGACGAGGACTTTGACGTCGCCGAAGTCCTCGACGATGTCGTCCGAGTCGACTTCGGAGTCGAAGTACATCTCGTAGGAGAAGCCGCTGCATCCGCCGGGGCGAACAGCGACGCGGAGGGCGAGACCGGCCTCATCCTCCTGTGCGATGAGCTCGGCGACCTTCTCGATGGCGTTCGAGGTCAGGTCCACCGTCTTCTGCGGCCGATTGGACTTGATGCTGAGGATCTGTGTCATGTTCCACCCCAAACTCTAGCCAGTAACCGACGCTTGACGGCAAGTGACTAGTCACCCCGGTCTCGTCCGGAACCGTCCTTTACCAGCCGCCTCCGACCGTCCAGAATCCAACTCGGAACGTGCGCTAGACCCCGCTAGGGGCGGTCTGGGGAGGCCAAGCGAAGAGGGCCCGCAAGGGTCCTCTTTTCCTATCCGCAGACCGACTTCACCAACGGATACGGGTTGACGGGGGCGCCGCCTCCGGGATGGAACTCGAAGTGGAGGTGGGGGAGCCATTCCGGGGCGTTTCCCGAGCTGCCGTTGTAACCCAAGACATTCCCCTCGTCCACCCTCTGGCCAGCCACGATGTCGCCGTAGGAGTCCAGGTGGGCGTAGTAGAACAGGTCGCCGTTGAGAGCTGTGAGCCAGACGGTGAGGCCACCGAGGTTGTTGGTAGCGATACGGCTGACGGTTCCCTCGTAGATCGCCACGATCGGGGTCCCTCTCGCCGCCATCATGTCGACTCCTTGATGGCTGCGGCCTCCCGACCGGGGAGCTCCCCACGTGTCCGAGAACGACACTGCGCCGGCCACGGGGCAAGTTCCACCTCCTGATTGCGGTGGAGGCGGCGTCGTTGTCGTCGTTGTGCCGACCGTGGTCGTCGTTACGCCGGGAGAGGTGGTCGTCGTCGACCCTGGCGCCGCGGTCGACGTGGTCGAAGTGCTCGAGGTCGTGGAGGTCGCCCGGCGGGCCTCCTCAGCCTGACGACGGGCCTCCTCCTCGGCACGGCGTCTCGCCTCCTCCTCCTGTCGACGCCTCTCCTCTTCTTCAATGCGCTGACGTTCCACCAGCTCGTCGTAGACCGCCTGGGCGGCGATCAAGTCCTCCTGGAGTTCGGCCGCCATCGCCTGAAGCTCGGCTGTGACAATGGCTTGCTCGGCCGAGGCTTCGTCGAGTCTCTCCGTCTGTCTTCCCAACTCTCTTCTAAACGCTCGAAGCTGGGTGATGACGTCATGATCAACCCCGTTGACCTCGCTTAGATAGGCGAGGCCTGCCTCCAACTGCTCGTCTGACTTGGTGAACAGAAACGACAGCGACTCTCCTGTCGTAGTGCCCATGTACAGCTCCACGGCGACCTCTTCGACCCGTGCCTCCAGCACCGCGATCTGGACCCGGGCCAACTCGATAGAGGCGGTCAAGTCCTCGATCTCGTGATCGAGGTCGTGCTGGCGGGCCCATGCCTCCTGCACGGCATCGCCGAGCTCCTGAGACTCGGCAACGATGCGGTTGACCTCCGCACGCGCGGTATCGATGTCCTCATCTGTGACCTGGGCAACGGCCGGCACCGCGGCGGCCGCCAGCAGAACAACGCCGATCGTTCTGGCGAGTCGAATCATTGTTGGGGAGGCACTACTAGCTCGTCTCCTTCAAAGGCTATCCGCCCCTCCTCCCGAAGCAACGCGATGTGCGCAGTAACAGATCGAGCGGCCAGCGGGTGGAGGGACGGATCGACTTCCGCATAGACCTCCTCAACGATCTCGTCGACGGAGTTGGTTCCGCCCGCGATCGCATCGAAGATCTCCTCGTGCCTCTGGCGCCGGTGCGCCAGGTACCAGTCGATGACATCGTCGGGTTCGACCATTTCCTCGCCGTGACCGGGATACAGCTTCTCGAGGCCGGTGCCACGGAGCTTCTCCAACGACCGAAGGTATGGCCCCATCCTCTCGACCATGACCGAAGAGCCGCCCATGATGTGGTCTCCCGTGAACAGAACGTTGCCGACGCGGAAGCAAAGGTGATCGTCGGCATGACCCGGCGTGTGGATCACTTCCAGGCGCAACTCGCCGATGTCGAGAGAGGCGCCGTCGAGAAGGCGCATGTCGGGCTCGAAATGAGGTCCCGGGGCGTGCCCGATGGCGGCTACCCCGAGGTCGGCGGCGAGCGGGTTGGCCAGCGGCGCATGGTCGACGTGAGTGTGCGTGACCAGGACGCCAACCACCTCCCGCCCTTCGATCCGGTCGACGATGGCCCTGCCGTGCTTGGTGTCAACCGGGCCGGGATCGATGACGACGGCACTGTTGGAGCCATCGTCGAGTATCCATGTGTTGGTGCCGGGGCCGGTGAAAGGCCCGGGGTTGTTGGCGAGGATCCGCTCGATCCTCACAGCTCGTCAGCCGGCGTGTAAATCGGGAGCAGGGACCCGTCCTCGGTCTGGCGCGGCGCAATGATTGTCAGTCCATCGGCGCCAGAGGCGGCCGATCGAGCATCTTCGATCGACGCTCGACCGCTCAGCCACCGCAAATGGGAGATAGTGGGAAGGATCATCGGCCATTCGCCGTCCGCGTTGCGTGCCAGGGCCTCCAATGGTGTGATCCAGGCGTAAGCGGTGAGCTCCTCGGTGTCGAGTCGCACCTCGGGGGGGTCGGTGACGCTCAGTAGGTAGAACCGCGTGTCGAATCTGCGCCGGGAGATCTCCGGGGTGAGCCACCGGGAGACGAGGATGAGATCGTCCCCGGGAATGGTGTGCCCCGCCTCGATGACTGCACGCCACAAGGCCTCCCCGCGAAAGTCCGGCGAACTCACCACCCCTCGGGTAGTGACGAGGAGCCCTGTCTCTTCGGCCAACTCTCTCAGCGCGGCCGATCTCGTCTTGTGGTCGGTTGTCGTCGAGCTGACCACGCGGCGGGACAGTGGCATTTTGTCCACCGGCTCGACCTTCCCGCCCGGAAACACCATGAGGCCGCCGAAGGCTCCTCGATCGGGGCGTCGCACCATCAACAACTCAAACCCGTCCGGGCCAGGCCGAAGCACCATGACGGTGGCGGCCGGAAACGCAGGAGCCGGATCGGAGGACACAGGGTGATCCTATGAACGCAGACGGCGCGACCTGGCACACTTCTGGCGTGGAACAACACAGCGAGTACCGGGATCTGCCGTCGGTCGACGAGCTCGCCTCGGGGTTCGAGCCCAGACTTCCATGGCCGCTGCTGAGCGCGCTCGCCCGCGATGTCATCGGAGCCGCCAGAGCCGAGATCTCCGCCGGGAAATCCCCCAATGTGATAGGCGAGATGGAGAACGCAGTCAGATCCGCGTTCCGGTCCTCTGGTGTCAAGGTGATCAACGCAACCGGCGTCCTCCTGCACACCAACATGGGTAGGGCGCCGTGGGCGGCGTCGGCGATCGAAGCTGCGGCTCGGGCCGTCCATCACTACAGCAACCTCGAGCTCGATCTCGAGACGGGGGGACGGGGCATGCGGGGTCAATTCGCCACCGATCTCCTCAAAGCTCTCATCGGAGCCGAGGATGCCGTTGTCGTCAACAACAACGCAGGGGCGCTGCTCCTTGCCCTCGCGGCCCTCAGCAAAGGCCGGTCAGTAGCAGTGTCGCGAGGCGAACTGATTGAGATCGGCGGCGCCTACCGATTGCCGGAGGTCATGGAGGCAAGCGGCGCCACCCTGGTAGAGGTCGGCACCACGAACCGCACTCGATTGGGGGACTACGAGACAGCGCTCCAGGTCCACGACTGCGCTGCGATCCTCAAAGTCCACCCCTCCAACTACTCCATCGAAGGATTCACCGCCGAGGCCCGGCTGCGTGACCTGGCGGGGCTGGCACGGTCCGGAGGGGCCCTCCTGATACACGACATAGGCTCGGGGCTCCTCGACGAGGCGACTCCCTGGCTAACCGGGCCACGACCGGCCTGGCTGCTAAATGAGCCGGGGGCGCGCCAGTCCATCGACTCAGGAGCCGACGTCGTCACATTCAGTGGCGACAAGCTTCTCGGCGGGCCACAGGCGGGGATCGCCGTCGGCTCAGCAGAGGCGATCCGGGAAATGCGGAACCACCCTCTGGCCAGGGCACTCAGAGTCGACGGTTCCACTCTTGCGGCCCTTACGGCAACTCTCGAGGCATACGCTCGGGGGCGGGCGTTGGAGATCCCGTTCTGGAAAATGGCGCTGGCCGAAGCCGACGAGATCCGCGTCCGGGCCGAGCGTCTTGCGACTCGCGTCGGGGGCCGCGTAGAAGCGGGCAAGTCTGCGATTGGGGCAGGGAGCGCCCCCGCATCGGTCATCCCGTCAGCCCATTTGGTGCTCGACAACGAGGACCATGTCTACGGATGTCTGCTGCAACTGGAGACACCGATCGTGGCACGCCGGGAGTCGGGTGCTTTGCTGCTCGACCTCCGAACCGTCGACCCCGACGACGACGAGACGGTGGCCGACGGCATAGCCAAATGCCGCTGATTGGAACCGCGGGTCACGTCGACCACGGCAAATCGACTCTGGTAAAAGCACTCACGGGGCGTGATCCAGACCGATGGGCAGAGGAGAAACGCCGCGGTTTGACAATCGACCTTGGATTCGCATGGGCAACCCTCGGAGATGTCGAAGTCTCATTTGTCGACGTCCCCGGACATGAGAGATTCCTCAAGAACATGCTGGCCGGGATCGAGGCCATCGAAGTGGCCCTGTTCGTGGTGGCTGCCGACGAGGGATGGATGCCACAGTCCGAGGAGCACCTCGCCGTGCTCGACCTTCTGGGAGTGGCCCGCGGCGTTGTTGCATTGACGAAGGCTGACACCGTCGACAGGACGCTGATCGAGCTCGCTGCAGCCGAAACTCGAGAGCAGCTTCAGGGAACGTCTCTCGCGGGCTCTGCAGTCATGCCGGTATCGGGCACGACCGGCGAGGGCATTGAGGAGTTGGCTGACCACCTCGTCACCCAGGTTCACCAGGTCGATACACGCGATATCGGGCGACCTCGCCTGTGGGTCGACCGCGTGTTCACCGCCCGAGGAGCGGGCACTGTGGTCACCGGCTCCCTGCTCGATGGGCGTCTCGATACCGGGATGACCGTAGAGATCCTTCCCTCGGGCGTGCGGGCGCGAGTGAGGGGCATACAAAGTCACGAAGAGGAAAAGGAGTCGGTTGGCCCGGGGCGGAGGGTTGCGGTCAACTTGAGCGGTCTCGAACGAGATGCTGTAGGACGCGGCGACATGCTCGCACTTCCTTCACAGTGGAGCCTGACTGGGCGGGTATCGGCGTCCTTGAGTCTTGCGCGCTACGAGGACGAGCTGCGTCGCCGGGGGGCGTACCAGATCCACATCGGCACGACATCGCGAGAGATGCGATTCGTGGCCGTCGAGGACCGATTTGCGATCATCGACATCGACCAGCCGATCCCTGCTGCGGTCGGCGACCGCTTCATCGTGCGAGACACCGGGCGAGGCAAGGTCGTCGCCGGAGGGCGAATACTCGACCCGAACCCGTCGGGCGCCCGATCGGCACTGGCCGTTGCGCACAGGATCGATCCCGACGCTGACACGGACAAGACGGCACAGGTACTCCTCGACCTGAGAGGCCAAGACTCGCTCTCGAGAATCAGCGCTGACAGTGGAGGCGGTACGCCCGAAGATGCCGCTTTTGCGGGCGATAGCCTCGTCTCCGAGCACTTCCTGGCCGATCTCGCCGAGAGGGCGGTCGCCGCTGTTCAGGAAGAGCACGCCCGTCACCCCCTTAGGCCCGGGATGTCGATCGCAACACTCGCGGAGAGCCTCGCCGTGGATCAGACAATCGCCGACCTGCTCGTCTCCCGCGACGGACGTCTGCGAAGGGACGGTCCCTATATTGCAATCGAAGGATTCGAGGTAGCCCTCGACGAGGCAGCCGAGACGGCCTGGGAGTCGGCGAGAGACCGGCTAGGTCGCGGATTGGACGTCCCGGAGATACTTGATCTCGATCTCGATCCGGAGCTGGTTCATCTGAAAGTCCGTCAAGAGGAATTGGTTCGGATCAGTGATGATATGGCCTATCTACCTGAGCAGATCGAGCAATTGAGAGAAGCGATAAGAAGTTTCGGCTCAGAATTCACGGTGGCCGAATTCAGGGACGCGGTAGGACTGTCTCGGAAATACGCAGTGCCCATACTGGAGTGGGCCGATGCCGAGGGGTTGACAACCAGGCGAGGGAACCTACGTCGAGTCCTCTGATGCTGATCAACCGAGTGCGTACGCCCCGCGTCTCTCGACCTCGGTTAGCCCTCCCCAGATTCCGAACGGCTCCTTGATGGTGAGAGCGTGCTCAGAGCAAGGCTCCCTCACCGGACAGACGCCACAAATGGCTTTGGCCTTCATCTCGCGACGTTCCCGCTCTTCCTTGCGCTCGAAGGTGGAGGGGGGAAAGAAAAGGTAGGCATGATTGCCACGGCAGAGCGCGTTCAGCTGCCATTCGTCCATGCTGGACAAGTCGACTCCTCCCGGTTGTAAAAGCCCGGAGGGGAACCTACATAACGCCGGCCGGTCGCACAAGGGGTAATTGGCGCAATGGGTCGTTAGTTTTCGCGGTCGGCTCCTGCCTTGTCGACCTCGAGAAACATCCCGTCCACACCGGTGACAACGATCTCGGATTCCGGCGACAGACCCGCCTCCCTATGGGCTGTTGCCCGCCATCGTCCACCCCTCACCTCCACCACCCCGTCCGGGTCAAAGGTGGTCAACGCTGTTCCCACCTCGCCAACGAGGGCTTCGCGGCCGATGGTGGGCGTAGATAGGCGGGCCTTTTGCACCGTGGGCATTGCGATCAGGTAAAAGAACAAGACGGCAAGTACCGAGGGAAGGATCAGAAACCAGCGAGGTTCGATCTGCCCTGCGCCATGAACCAGATTTACCCCGGCAACCTGGAGGAGGCCCCCTCCGAGAAGCGAAAGCAAGATGATGCCTCCACGTTGGAAGGCGAAAGTCATCATCACCCAGCCCAAGATGGCAAGTGCAAGTGCCCACCAACGGACCGGCAGGTTGAGAATCCCCCAGCCGGCCAGGAGAACAGACAACCCACCAACTCCCGCCGCCACGGCCGGGCCCAGGGCGTAGAACTCGAAGCCAATCACCGCGAGCCCGATGACGAGGAAGAAGAAAGCCGCCTCGGGGGTCACTGCGAGACGAAAGAACCGTGTGGCAAGCCCCGGCTCTCGGAATGTCACCGGCTTGTTGGTGACCCCGCCTTCGAAATCCTCGAGCGTGGACACCGTGACCGGACCTCGCGACGTTTGGAAGGTTCGCCCATCGAGGTCTTGGACGTACTGGCGGATGGCCGGCTGCAAGTCCAGTCCGGACTCCTCGGCCGTCACCGGTTCGGCCATCGCTGGCGAATCGGTGGTGAGCACGACCGGCTCAAAAGGTGCGATCAAGGAGCCTGGAGCTATCGCCGAGACCTCGGCTTGCCAGGCGAGAAGCCCAGCACCGCCGAAGGCTGCGGCCGGAGCCGGACCGATCCACACGGCAAGGGGTAAAGGTGGTTCGGCAACCAAGGCGGAAACCTGCTCATAGCGATCGGCGTCGAGGACCGCCTTGGAGTTGATCTGCAACACAACCAGCTCCTGCCCTCGGGACGCAGCGTCGTTGACCGAGTCCGCGATGAACTGAAGGGCGCTCCCGTCCAGCGGACCGCTGACGTCAATGACCTCGATCTCCCCAGACGATCCTGAAGAGCACGAGGCAAGAACCAGAGCCAGGAAGGCGAAGAGGACACGACGCACGGCTCGGCAGGTTAGGAACAACGCAGATGGGAACGTAATTGCGGCCGGTTACTCGATTGGGTCGAGGTGCGACTTCGGTCCTACCCTCCGGAAAATGCCGAAGGTGCTGCTGGTGGCCGACGCGCCATGGGTCGTCAACGAGGTCCGGACGGCCCTCGCGGTGCACGACTGGACGATCGACGAGCTTTCCGACCCCCGGGAGGCCGCGGGACGATCGGTCGGATACAACGCCGTGATCGTGGACATGCAGGTCGACAGCATGGGGGGAATGGCGGTTATCCGCGACATACGCCAACAGACGGCCGGCGGGCCTCGGCCCCGTCTGGTCCTGCTTCTAGACCGGTCGGCGGATGCTTTCCTCGCTCGCCGCGCCGGCGCCGATGCTTCCGTCGTCAAGCCAGTGCAACCGTACGACCTGCGGACGGCGCTGGGTCGTGCCCCGGCACGAGCTGCCGAAGAGGAGTGACCCTTAGGGGCAGAGGCCGTCTGGGGATATCCCTCTGCCGCACACGGTCGTGACCTCGGCGCTCACCAGGCTGAGACCTCCCGTCCCGGGTTCACCGAACACATGGATCCGAAACCCCAACACGGCGTCGTCGCCTATCCCAACGACGTCGTAGGTGACTTCGCCGAGGTCACCAACGCTCTCCTCCACAACAATGACGACCAGCGACGCGGGCTCTTCCGACGCGAAAGTGTTGGCCACGATTGCGCCTAATGCGGTCATGTCGGTCGCCGTGGGATAACCGCCGAGATCAGCCACAACCTGATGAGTCAGGTCGTCGGTCGGACCCATGTAACCAACGAAGCTCATGTGGACCCAGCCAGTCATACCTTGATATGAGACTTTGACCCATAGCGCGTTGGGAAGGCTCCGCGTCTCTCCTAGGGCCTTCAAGTCCTCGTACGTCGGTGGGATTCGCCCCAGGATCTCCTGGTCTGGCCCGGGAAGGGCCCGCAGGTTGAGAAGGTCATCGTGGGCAACTCCAACAACCATCAGAATGTCGCCCTCCCTGGGGCCGATGTCGATCGGCTCACCAGGAATCGTCGTCGTGGTAGGCGCAGCCGTGGTGGTCGTCTGCTGAGATGTGGTCGTTACAACCGTGGTTGTTGGACCCACCGGCGGCAACGTTGTCGTGACTGAACTCGAGGGTGCGCAGGCGGCGACCAAGAGCCCGACCACTGCTGCGAGTACAACCCTTCTCATACTCAACCTCCTGGCGGACCCAATCTGACGCGACTCGAGGTGTCGGACAAGAGGCAAAGGTCCCATCACGGGCGTCCCGTTAGCCGGTCATGGCGCGGTTCAAGTCCTGGCCGTGGGCCTAGCTGCCTTCTCTGACCCGTGATTCTGAGTCGGGACGGCGGGATTTGAACCCGCGACCTCAGCGTCCCGAACGCTGCGCGCTGCCAAACTGCGCCACGTCCCGATTGGGGAGATGGTAGGCAGGACTGCCCCGAAGGCCCACTCGGCCAAGCAATCCCAGATAGGCCCCGAGACCCTTCTGAATTGGGAGGGCCCGGAGTAGCCTGAGCAAACCCAGCCGATATCTGGGGGGAAATGTCTTCATACGAGGCAACTCTCTATATCGAGGGCGAAAAGGAAGCCCCGATCCGGGTGACGGTCGACCTGACCGATGATCAGATCGTGATGTTGGTCGGGAC
>JAWWBL010000056.1:0-10320 GCA_033720975.1 Acidimicrobiia bacterium
GACGATAGGCACGCGGCCTCGGGCCGCTCATATGAGACCCAGATCCCGGACCGCGTCCCGCTCTGCCTCCAACTCGGCCACTGACGCGTCGATTTTGGAGCGGGAGTAGTCGTCGATCTCGAGCCCGCGGACGATTTCCCATTTGCCGTCGCGGACCACACACGGAAACGACGACACGAGCCCATCGGGAACTTCGTAGGAACCATCCGACGGCACACCCATTGACACCCAGTCGCCCTCGGGTGTGCCATGCCACCAGTCACGCATGTGGTCGATGGCCGCGTTGGCGGCGGATGCAGCCGAGGAGGCTCCCCTCGCTTTTATGACCGCCGCTCCCCGTTTCGCCACCGTGGGTATGAAATCCTGATCGACCCATTCGTGATCACCAACGTATTCGTACGCCGACGTGCGGTCGATCTCGCAGTGGAACAAGTCCGGATACTGCGTGGTCGAGTGGTTCCCCCAAATCGTCATCCGTCTTATCGAGCTGACGGGTCGTCCGGTCTTTTTGGCAAGTTGGCTGATGGCACGGTTGTGGTCGAGCCGGGTCATCGCGGTGAAGTTCGCAGGGTCCATGCCCTCTGCGTTGCTCTTCGCGATCAAGGCGTTTGTGTTGGCAGGATTACCCACCACCAGGACTTTCACATCATCCTGTGCCACTGAGGCGATGGCTTTGCCCTGGGTCGTGAAGATCGCACCGTTGGCGGCGAGAAGGTCCGATCTCTCCATCCCCTCCTTTCGCGGCATCGCCCCGACCAGAAGCGCTGCGGCAGCGTCAGCGAACGCCTCTTCGGCATCGTCGGTCATCACCATCCCCGCCAGGAGCGGGAACGCTCCGTCTTCCAACTCCATGACCACGCCCTGGAGCGCCGGCAACGCTGCAGGGATCTCGAGCATCTGAAGCACGACCGGGGTGTCAGGACCGAAGATCTGGCCCGAAGCGATGCGAAACAGCAGCTGATACCCGATCTGACCGGCCGCCCCGGTGATCGTGACTCGTACGGGATCGTTCATGATTTCGAGGCTACCGAGCGGCATCTAGGAGACGAAGTCGAGGGCGAGGTCCAACTGCGGGGCGGAATGTGTGATCCATCCAACGGAGATCACGTCGACTCCAGTCTCGGCGATCTCCCGGACGTTGTCGATGCTCACTCCGCCAGAGGCTTCGGTCGTCATCGCGCCGCCGCACAGGGCCACCGCCTCTCTGAGTTGGGACAGGCTCATGTTGTCGAGCAGAACCCGGTCGGCATCAGTTCTCAGCACCTTCTTCAACTGATCGAGGTCCTCTACCTCGACCACCAGCTGCACTTCGGGACCGGTGGCGTCCCGCGCCGCTGCCACCGCAGCCGCGAGGTCACCGGCGGCAGCGATGTGGTTGTCCTTGATCATCACTGCGTCGTAGAGACCCATCCGGTGGTTGACGCCTCCGCCAACGCGAACTGCGTACTTGTCGAGGACGCGCAGACCGGGCATCGTCTTTCGGGTGTCGGTGATCACAGCGCCCGTTCCTGCCACAGCGGACACGAACGCCGCCGTGGCGGTGGCAACCCCCGATGCCCTACCTGCCAGATTGAGTGCCGACCTCTCGGCAGCCAGGATCGACCGAGTGCTTCCCTGTACTCGACCCACCACGTCTCCGGCACTGTGCATACCGCCATCGTGGGCCCGCTCGAAGTGAAGATCGCCGTCCACCATCTCGAACACCACACCTGCCAGCTCGAGACCGCAGACAACGCCTTCTTCCCTCACAACCAGATGAGCATGGCTGACCGAGCCGTCCTCGATCACGGCCTTGCTGGTGATGTCTCCTGCCCCGCCCAGGTCTTCGTCTAGTGCCAGGCGCGCCAGCCTCTCCATCTCCTCGCGTGTCATGCTGCTACTTGAACGGTCTTGGCCGCGCCCAGGTCGATGAGCGTCCGATGGGCCTGCATCGGGTCGGGCTCGGGATAGTCGGCCCGATAGTGACCACCCCGTGATTCGGATCGTCTCAGGGCGGCCATCACCATCATCAACGCGAGGTCGGCGGCGTTGCGCCCGGCCAGCGTCCTCCTGAGGACTGGCTCGATCTCCAGGATCGAGTTGCGCGCCTCCCAAAGCCCGCTTCCGGTGCGGACCAGGCCGACCCGGTTCCACATGATCGAGCGAAGTTCTTGAAGGACCGGGCCCGCTACCAGGGGAAGTTCGAGCGACTCCTCAGGGACGTGGACCTCGCTGCCCGGCGACCTTTTGTGGGCTTCAACGTCGACCGCGACCCGAGCTCCAAAGACCAGACCCTCGAGCAGGGAATTCGAAGCGAGTCGATTGGCTCCGTGGACACCTGTCGAGGCACATTCCCCCACCGCCCACAGGCCCTCGATCGAGGTCCGGCCGTTGGTGTCGGCATCGACTCCTCCCATGAAGTAATGCGCCGCGGGCGAGACAGGGAGAAGGTGTTGCGACGGATCGAGGTCTACCGAGAGGGCGTGAGCGGCCGCAGTCGGGAATCGCTCGTCGAAGTTGAGGATCGATCGAGCGTCGAGGTAGGCACCCGATCCCTTGTCGTACTGCCACCAGATGGCTCTCGCCACGATGTCCCGAGGTGCGAGCTCGGCCATCGGGTGGTAGCGGTCCATGAACCGCCTTCCGTGCGGGTCGACCAACAGGGCTCCCTCGCCGCGCAGCGCCTCGGTGATGAGCGGCATCGGGTCCTTGCCGGCGAGAAGGGCGGTCGGGTGGAATTGCATGAACTCGAGGTCGGCGAGACGTGCACCTGCCCGCCCGGCGATCACGATGCCTCCGCCATCGACCCCGGCTGGGTTGGTCGTTTGTGAGTACATTCGGCCTGCTCCCCCGGATGCCATGACCACCGCAGGCGCTAGATATATCCGGCGTTTCTTACCGTCTGCCGTCACTGCACCAACGACACCGTCCGACGACCGAGCCAGGTCGACCACCCTGCCTTCTATCACCTGGACCGACTCTGAGGCCGCTACTGCAGCATTGAGGGCTCTCATGATCTCAGCCCCGGTGGCATCACCGTCGGCATGAACCACGCGCCGCCTCTGATGACCGCCCTCTCGGGCCAGTAGGAGCTCACCGTCATCGGTGCGGTCGAACTGAGCTCCTATCGCAACGAGTCTCGCGATCGCTTCGGGGCCTCCCCGAGTCAGGGCCTCGACCGCCTCTGCCACAGCCAGGCCACCCGACACCGCGAGTGTGTCGGCGGCATGCTCCCGTGGCGAGTCCCCGCGACCGAGTGCTGCTGCTATCCCCCCCTGAGCCCACCATGTCGAACCCATCTCGGGCGTCGTGATGACCACCGACCTCTCCAGCCCGAGAGCCACCGAGAGGCCTGCTACTCCCGCCCCTACCACGAGGGGCGCATCGAGCCGGATGACCTTGGCCACTTCGACCCGTCAGTCCTGGCGCCCGACCTCGAGCATTCGCTCGACCGCAAGGCGAGCACGCGCCGCGATCTCCACTGGGATCTCGACCTGGTAGTTGAGGGTCTCCAGGGCCCACCGGATGTTGTCGAGTGTGATTCTCTTCATGTGCGGACACAGGTTGCACGGCCTGATGAACTCGGTTTCAGGCGCCACCTCGGCAACGTTGTCCGCCATCGAGCACTCCGTGATCATCATGACCTTCTCTGGGCGATGAGCGGTCACCCAATTCATCATGCCGTGTGTGGATCCGACGTAGTCGGCCTCTGCGAGGACATCGGGCGGGCATTCTGGATGAGCAATGACCAGGACCTCGCCCATCTCCTTCTTGTAGTCGGAGATCTCGGTGCCGGTGAAGCGCTCGTGAACCATGCAGGAGCCCTCCCACAAGATCACTTCGACGTCGGTTTTGGACGCGACCCACTTACCCAGGTATTGGTCTGGCGTGAAGATCACCCTGTCCACGCCCAGCGACTCGACGACTGCTAGCGCATTCGACGAAGTGCAGGTGATGGTCGACTCGGCCTTGACATCGGCGGACGTGTTCACATAGCTCACGACAGGAACGTCGGGGTACTGCTCTTTCAGGCGACGGACATCCTCGCCCGTGATGTTGTCAGCGAGAGAACAGCCGGCCTCCAGATCGGGTATCAGGACCGTTTTCTCAGGATTGATCAACTTCGCCGTCTCGGCCATGAAGTGAACCCCGGCGAGCACGATCACGTCGGCGTCCGTCTCGAGAGCCAGGTGGGCGAGAGCCAGGGAATCCCCGGTTATGTCCGCCGCGAGGTGGTAGATGTCGGGCGTCATGTAGTTGTGAGCCGCCACGATTGCGTTGCGTTCCTCCTTGAGCCGATCGATTTCGTCGATCTTGGGCTGCAACGCGGCAATCTCCTCCTCGGGAAGGACATCGGAGGCGTGGGTTATCTCGATCTTGGTGGTCAAGGGCTCTCCTGCGATCACCGCGAAGTTTAGGGGTGGGCCCGGTGGAGGGCCGCGGCGTCGCCGGCTAGCCGCCCCTCCGAGAACCACACCGGCCCGGAGCTACATGTGGGAGATGATTGCGTCGCCGAACTCCGAGGTCTTGACCTTGGTAGCGCCTTCCATAAGACGCTCGAAGTCATACGTGACCGTCTTGGCCGCGATCGCCCCGCCGAGACCGGCAATGATCAAGTCTGCGGCCTCGTTCCAGCCCATGTACCTGAACATCATCTCCCCCGAGAGGATGACCGACCCGGGATTGACCTTGTCCTGACCTGCGTACTTGGGAGCCGTCCCATGGGTGGCCTCGAAGACCGCGACACCGGTGTCGTAGTTGATGTTGCCGCCGGGGGCTATACCGATCCCGCCGACTTGGGCGGCCAGGGCATCTGAGAGGTAGTCGCCGTTGAGGTTGGTCGTCGCGATGACGTCGTAGTTGCGCGGCCGGGTCAGGATCTGCTGGAGCATGGCGTCCGCTATAACGTCTTGGACCAGGAGCTTCTCGCCAGGATCCCCTCCGCTGTCCTCCCAAGAGACGGCGTTCTCGGCGAACTCGTCCCTGACAAGCTCATAGCCCCATGAGCGAAATGCACCCTCGGTGAATTTCATGATGTTCCCTTTGTGCACGAGGGTCACCGACTGGCGGCCGTTGGCGAGCGCATAGTTGATGGCTGCCCGGATCAGACGTTTCGATCCGGTCTCGGAGACCGGTTTCAGACCAAGGCCGGAGTCTTCACGGACCTCCCAGTCGAACTCATCCCTGACGAATTCGAGCAGCTTCTTGGCATCGGCGGAGCCCTTCTCCAGTTCTTTGCCCGCATAGACATCCTCGGTGTTCTCCCTGAATATCACCATGTCAACAGCCCCCGGGTCTTTGACCGGTGACGGAACCCCCTCGAACCAGCGTACGGGGCGCACGCAGGCATAGAGGTCGAGAAGCTGGCGCAGAGCGACGTTCAATGATCTGATCCCCCCACCGACCGGTGTGGTCAATGGGCCCTTGATCCCAACCAGGTACTCACCGAACGCCGCCACGGTCTCGTCGGGCAGCCAGGAGCCGGTTTCGGAGAAGGCTTTTTCGCCGGCGAGGACCTCCATCCACTCGATCCGACGGGTTGTCCCATAAGCCTTATCAACCGCAGCCTCGAACACCCGAACCGACGCCGCCCAGATGTCGGGGCCGATGCCATCTCCTTCGATATAGGGAATGATCGGGTCGTTTGAAACCTGGAGGCCGTCCGGCCCCATGGTTATTGGTGTTCCCATGGCAAGTGACTCCTGACGAGGTGGATCGGGCCAGTGAGGTTAGTGGTTGGCGGACCTGAGCCCACTTGCGGCCGCCAATGCGTTGGTGAGGAGCATGGCCCGCGTCATGGGGCCTACCCCGCCGGGGACCGGCGTGATTGCACCTGCTACCTCGCGGACCGAGTCAAAGTCGACGTCGCCCACCAGGCCGGCCTCTGTCCGGGAGATCCCAACGTCGATGACGGTCGCCCCCGGCCTCACTTGAGCTGCGGTTATCAAGCCCGGCGACCCCGTTGCCGCTATCAGGATGTCAGCCTCGAGGGTTCGCTTGGCGAGGTCCCCGGTTCTCGAATGCGCCACGGTGACAGTGGCGTCGACGCCCTTCTCCGAGAGCATCATTGACAATGGTCGGCCCACCAGGAAGGAACGACCCACGATCACGGCGCGGGCACCCGAGGGATCGATCTGGTATCGGTCGAGCATTCGGAGGATTCCGCTGGGTGTGCACGGCCTCAAACCCTGGCGTCCCAGCATCAGCTTGCCGAGGTTGAAAGGATGGAGCCCATCGACGTCTTTGGCAGGGTCGATCCGCTCCACGATCGCCTCCGAGTCGAGGCCGGCGGGCAAGGGCAACTGGACGAGAATTCCGTCGACGCCCGGGTCCTCGTTCAATGAGTCGATCAGCTCCTCCAACTCGTCCTGCGCGATCGACGACTCGAGCTCATGGTGGATCGATCTGATGCCCACTTCCTCGGCATCTCGCCGCTTTCCGCGAACGTACGAGTGCGAAGCGGGGTCGTCGCCAACCAGGACCGTGGCCAATCCGGGGCGGTAGTCGAGTTTCGAGACGGAGCGCTTCACTTCCTCCTTGACCTCGGAGGCGACCAGCTTCCCGTCGAGGATCGTGGCGGTCATCAGTGTCGGAAGTGCCTTCGCCCGGTGAAGACCAGGGCGATGCCGCTCTCATCCGCCGCGTCGATGACTTCCTGGTCGTTCCGCGACCCGCCGGGCTGGACGATCGCGGTCACACCCGCCTCGGCGAGGGTGTCCAGTCCATCCCGAAATGGGAAGAAGGCGTCGGAAGCCGCCACCGCTCCCTTTGCCCTGTCACCGGCCTTGATCACGGCGCGTTCGGCCGCGCCGACTCTCGACTGGTCGCCTGCGCCTACACCAACTGCCTTGGAGCCGTCGGCGATCACGATGGCGTTCGACTTGGTATGCGCGCATACGGTCCAGGCGAAGCCCAGAGCCGACAGCTCCCCGTCGCTGGGAGCGCGCTTTGACATCACCTCCCACGAGTCGGAGGTGACGTAGTCGCGCGTCTGGGTGAGGAACCCAGCGTCGACCCGTCTGTAATCGAGGTCAGCCTTCGACGGAGCTGGAGCCGTCAGGACACGCAGGTTCTTCTTCGCCCCGAGGACTTCGAGGGCATCAGGATCCGCTGAGAGAGAAATCACCACCTCGACGAACTTGGAGGCGATCTCGCCCGCGGTGGCCCAGTCGAGTGTCCCATTGATGGCGACCACCCCGCCAAAGGCAGCCAGCGGGTCGCCGTCCCATGCCTGAAGGAACGAGTCGAGGATGGTGGGGGCCACCGCCGCACCGGCGGCATTGGTGTGCTTGACGACAACGGCTGAGCCTTCCCCGAGGTCGGAGGCAAGCCGCCATGCTGCCTCGGCGTCGGCATAGTTGTTGAACGACATCGCTTTGCCCTGATGCTGGGTCGCCGCGAGCCACCAAGGCTCGAGCCCATCCTCGGCGTAGAGGACAGCCGGCTGGTGGGGGTTCTCTCCGTAACGGAGCTCGTCTACACGCCGGAGCGGGATCACCCGGTCATCCCCAATCCAGCCCACGATCGCAGCGTCGTAGGAGGCCGTATGGAAGAACGCCTCTGCAGCCAGCCTGCGACGCAGATCGTCATCGAGCCCGCCGGACTCGACGGCGTCTGCAACCTCGTCATACCGGGCCGGAGACACCACAACTCCGACGCGGCTGAAGTTCTTTGCCGCAGCTCGGATCAGGGATGGGCCCCCGATGTCGATCTGCTCGATGATCGATCCTTCCGTCGATGACGGGTCGGCGACGGTGGCACGGAACGGATACAGATTCGAAACGACGAGATCAATCCGCTCGATCCCATTGGCCGCGAGCTCCGCGTCATCGTCTGGTCCCCTGGCGAGAATCCCGCCGTGGATCTTGGGATGCAGCGTCTTCACCCGGCCGTCGAGCATCTCCGGTGATCCAGTGACATCGCTGACGTCGGTGACCGGCAATCCCGCTTCACGGAGAACGGCTGCAGTGCCGCCCGAAGAGACGACCTCGTATCCTGCGGATACCAGCCGTTGGGCCAGTGCCACGATCCCTGTCTTGTCGTACACGCTCAGCAGGGCTCTCATCGGCTGCCTCCCCCTAGCCGGCCGCGCTGGTCGATCTCGCCTCTGATGAACGCCGCGACGATCTCCGGATAGAGGCGGTGTTCCTCGACCCGGATACGGGTATGCAGTGACTCCACCGTGTCGCCGGGCTTAACCCGCACCGGATGTTGGGCGACGATGGGCCCCTGATCGACCTCCTCGTCGACGATGTGCACGGTCACTCCTGTCACTTTCACCCCATGTTCCAGAGCGTCTTCCACGGCGTGGGCGCCTGGGAACGCCGGGAGCAACGAGGGATGAACATTGAGGATCCGGCCCGGGAATCGGTCCACGAACGAGGGGGCGAGGATCCGCATGAACCCGGCCAGCACAACACCCTTGCAACCGCGATCCTCGACGGCATCGGCGAGGGCAGTCGAGAAAGAATCCCGATCCGGGTAGTCCCGCCATCGGATCACAGCGGTCTCGATCCCGGCGGCTGTGGCGCGCTCCAAAGCCTTTGCGTCATCGCGATCCGAGGCAACGAGCCTTATTCGGTCCTTCACATCGGGAGTGTCGATGAGTGCCTGGACGTTCGTACCCGATCCGGATGCGAGTACTGCGATGTCGATCATGCCCTCCGCGATGTCAGGATGAGCGAGTGTAGGCCTGTCTATTTTGGTCGAACCGGCCTTACCATCACACGTCGTGGAACCGCGACGAGCCCGGTACGAAGAGGTCCCTGCCCACGACTGGAACGCCTGGGTGGACGAGAACGACGCAGTGGTGATCGACGTTCGCCAGCCTGAGGAATGGGAGCTCGGAACACTGGACGGGTCGATGTTGATCCAGATGGGAGAGATCCCGGCTCGACTCGCCGAGATTCCCGCAGACCGAGCCATACTGTGCGTTTGCCGCTCCGGCAGTCGGAGCGCTCGGGTGGCGTCCTTCCTGACCCAGAGCGGATACTCCAAGGTAGCCAACATGACGGGCGGGATGAAAGCTCTGGGTCTTCAAACGTGAGCCCTCGCCTCGAGACCATCCGAACCAAGGGCCTCGGTGACTCGACATTCGTTCTCTCCCACGAGGGTTCAGCAGTCGTTGTCGACCCGCAACGTGACTTCGACAGGGTGACCGATGTGCTCGAGAGACTGGGAGCCGACCCCCGAGCGATCCTCGAGACCCACATTCACAACGACTACGTGTCGGGAGGCCTGATGCTTGCCAAGGCGTCCGGGGCTGAGCTCGTCATGCCCGCCGGCTCTGCGCCTGTGTTCCGTCACCGAGCGGCGTTCCACATGGAGGACATAGAGGCCGGGTCGTTGACGATCCGGCCCATACACACGCCGGGACACACCCCCGAGCACATCTCCTACCTGGTACTCATAGATGGGAAAGCGCACGCGGTGTTCAGCGGGGGCAGCCTCCTGGTTCAGTCGGCGGGACGGTCCGACCTCTTGGGACACGACCGCGCGGAGACTCTGGCTCGGCTCCAATTTCACTCCGTCAACCGCCTCGCCGTACTGCCAGGCGACGTGATCCTCTGCCCGACGCACGGAGCCGGCAGTTTTTGCGTGTCCTCGGCGGCCGGGGGGGCCGTCTCGACGATCGGACAAGAGGTGGAGACGAACCCTGTCCTGGCTCACGTTGACGAAGAGACGTTCGTAAAAGCCCAGCTCGCGGATCTCGTCCCGTTTCCTGCCTACTACCGGCACATGGCTCCGGCCAACCTGACCGGATCGGAGAGCCTGCCCACATTCCGGCCCCCGCATCTCACCGACGGCGAGTTCGATTCGCTCGATATCGACGTTGTCGTCGTCGATGCACGGCCGGCCGAGGAGTTTGCATCCGGCCACCTTCCCGGATCGCTCGGCATTGGCGGTCGCAGCGACTTTGGGGTCTGGACGGGGTGGGTCGTGCCCTTCGATTCCCCGATCGTCCTCGTGGCCAACCCGGACCAGGACACCGAGGATCTAACGCGCCAATTGGCCAGGATCGGCTTCGACCGGGTGGTTGGGGTGATTCGCGATCTGGACCAATGGGCACGCCCTCTGACGAGCTACCCGACGGTTGGGGTCGATGAGTTCGCCGACTCCGCCATGACAGGAGGGCAGATCCTCGACGCCCGGGCGCCAAACGAATGGGAGGATGGTGTGATCCCCGGATCGATACTCTCGTACGCGCCCGACGTCGCGTCCGAGGGCATCCCCGACGCCGAAAGACCGGTTTTCGTCGCTTGTGAAACGGGTTACCGCGCCACGATCGCTGCCTCGCGAATCGAGGCGATGGGTCTCGCTCCGGTCGTCCTCACCGGCGCC
>JAWWBL010000057.1:0-10226 GCA_033720975.1 Acidimicrobiia bacterium
ATGTGACCTCGCAGGGTCTCGTGTACGAGACCATCGTGCTAGGTGAGCTGCCCTTTGTGGGGAACGCCAGGTTCCAAGAGCTGGAGATGGACGGGCCGACCGGACTGCAAACCGAGTTCGGACCCGGTGACCCCGGTTATCTCGGTGGAAGATGGTGGGTCGATGTCAACGGCAACGATGTGATGGACGAGGGAGACTCGTTCTTCCTCTGTCCGCTGATCGGCCCCGGTCACTCGCTGAGCTAGTTGCCCAAGCCTCAGGATGCGGGAGGGTCTGCCGAGTAGCCGACCCTCCCGCACTGTCACATTGAGACTTGGGCCTCCACCGGTGCCGTCGCCTCCGGCGCGGTCAGGTACTTGTAGATGGCGTACAGGAGCCCTAGGCCGAGGATCGGAGTGAAGATCCGCTTCAGTACGTCCTGCTCTGCGATGAGCCCCACCGCGAAGCCGAGCACTCCGACGTTGACCGACCAGTAGATCAGCCGGTTGGCCGCGTCTGAGACCGTCCAGGCGGTTGCCATCATGGCGAATACCAGATTGGTGATGACCATGATGAAGTTGAGATGGTCGAACGCGAGTCCGAACCCGAAGAGCTCTTCGAACGGGACGTCCTGGGAGAGCTGACCGATCAGATAGATGACCAGTGCAACAACGATGATCATGCCGACTACCGCAGTACGGACGAATCGGTTGACCACGGCTCCGCCCCATTTCGACGGCGCCATGTGGCGGGCGAATCGGCCGATTAGGAAGATACTCCCAATCAGCTGAAAGCCACCTGCGCCTTGGATCATCTCATTGGAGTCGACGAAGAAGCCGATCACCAGCAGCACGCCAGCGACGAACAGCAAGAGCATCTGAGTCGCACCGACCTTGCCCCCTGCTCCTCCTAGTTGTGGTACCTCGCGTCCCGGCATGAGCCACTCGATCAGGGCGAGGCCGGCAAGGATCACGAATCCCGCGACCATGGCGCCCGGGTGGGACTCGTAGAGCAGAGGTGTGTTTTCCTCCGCCACGATCTGCACTTCGCCGGATAGCTGAAGCCCCAGCAGCACCCCCAGGATCGCTCCGAAGACGAGGAACGCCAGGGCGAGGATCATCCCGAACCGTGCCACGTCCCAGCTGGCAGGGCGTTGTTTCCAGGCCCAGCCGAACATCCAAGCCATTGCGATCAAGGCCAAAGTCCCCCCGATCGGCCGTTGAATGCTGGTCGGCGTGGTCAGGTCCACCGACCAAAACGCCAGCACGTAGATGACGACGGCGATGATCGCAAAGTTCGCCACGCGTCCCGACGAAGGGTCGTCGCTCGAGCCGAACATCCAGATCGCCCCGGCGAAAACGCAAAGCGTCACCCAGCCGAGGGTTCCGGCATGAACGTGTGTGAGCAGCGTGTTCCTGGGGACTTCCCAGACATCGATGCCATTGAGGATCCCGATAACGATGGTGACTACGAAGATCACCATTGCGGAGCGGAAGAGATTCCGCACACCTGCGGGCGCAGTGCCCATATTCCCACCTCCAGGTCTTGTGCCTCCGATTATTGCAAAGAGGGCGTCGGCCTGTCGGTCAGAAGGGTTGTACTTGGCAGCGGACCCCGTGCACGAGCCGATGACGGGCGGGTCTAGGATCGTCGGTTCCCAAAGCAGAGGAGTCGACTTGAATCACAACAGGATCCTTTGGGTGCTGCAATGGGTGTTCGGCCTCTACTTCATCGGAATCGGTATCAACCACTTCGTCGTGCCTGCCGGGCTCCCCGACATGCTGAGTTGGATGTACGACCTCAGCGACACTCAGCACACCCTCGCCGGGACAGCAGAGGTCCTCGGCGGGCTCGGTCTGATCCTCCCTTCGCTGACCAAGATCATGCCCCGTTTGACGGTCCTGGCCGCGCTCGGCTTGATAGTGGTCATGGTCGGCGCCATCGTCTTCCACCTCCCGAGGGAGGAGTTCTTGTCGATTGGCACGAACGCCTTCAACATCATCGTCCTGGCATACATCGCCTACGGGCGGGCCAAACTGGCACCGATCGAGGTCTAGTTGTTGGCAGGGGCGACGTTGTAGTTGGCCTGGAACAAGTTCTCCGGATCCCACTCGCTCTTGAGTTGAGTCAACCTCTCGTAGTTCGGGCCGTAGGCATTCGGGATCCGCTGGTCCTCGTCGTCGGCGATCAGATTGACGTATACGCCACCCGTGGCGTGGGCGGCCATCGTCTCGTGGAAACTGGAAGCCCACCCCATCACGGCTTCATCCTCCGACGGTTCGATCCAGCCTGAAAGGCAGTGGAATCCGTAGGCGGCCTCCCGGCCGGCATACGGAGTGGCCGAGACTGCAACGCGACCGACGGCTCCTCCCAGGGGCTCGAAGTAGGCGGCAGTGAACGCTCCCTGCATGCGCGGCACGAAGTCGACGACAACGTCTATGGCTCCATCAGACATCGCATCAAGTTGATGCGCTTTCGAGTAGTAGCGGTGACCTTTGGGGAGGTTGGCGTCGAACCCTTGCTGGATCTCCACGTATGGGGCCGGGGCCACAAAGTCGAGGATCGGCTCGCCAAGTTCACGGAGAGGCTGTACGACGTCTATGGCATCGGCATCCTGATGGCAGATGACGAAATCGAGCACGGGCGACCCATGGGTCTCCTCCGGGAAGAGATCGAGTGGGGGGACTCGGAACATGAAGGGATAACACTGGAGCTCGTCGGGTGCGTCGGCCATGAACTCGCGGAAGAACCTCAGCAGGTTGCCAGCATCGTCAAACGGGTAGATGACTTGCCCTGACAGGACCTCGGGGCCCACATCGTGCAGGTCGATGGTCATAGCAGTGACGACGCCGAAATTCCCTCCTCCTCCGCGTAGAGCCCAGTACAGGTCGGCGTTTTCGTCGGTGGACGCCGTCAATTGCCGCCCATCGGCGGTGACCACCTCGAAGGACTTCGCGTTATCGGCCAGGAGCCCAAAGGCGCGGGACAGGTATCCGCTGCCTCCCCCCAAAGCCGCTCCCACCACACCGATCGAGGAGACAGTCGGGGTTGGGGTCGCCAGACCGTGAGCCTGTGTGGCAGCGTCGAGTTCGGCGCAGGTGACTCCTCCACCCACCGTCGCGCTCTTCGAGTTTCGGTCTACGTCGATGGTCTTCATAAGAGACAGGTCGACGAGAATTCCATCATCGGCAACGCTGTTGGCAGCGTAAGAATGGCCCCCTCCCTTTACCGACAGGCGCAGCCCTTCGGTTCTGGAGTGATTGATGGCAGCCGCCACGTCGCCTGGTCCGGCGCATCGCGCTATCAGATCCGGTTTGCGGTCGAAGCGAACATTCCACAAAGCTCTTGCTTCGTCGTAGCCCGGATCTCCTGGGCCCAACACTTCACCATCGAGCAAATCACTCAATTCGTTCGCCACTGTTGTCCTCCCGACTCGGAAGACACCCTACCCGTGGCTGTCCGGCCCTGGCCGGGCCGGATTGACGTTCCAGCTCCGATAGACGAGGTTCACAACCTCGGGATATCGTGGATCGTCCAGCAGCCGCGCCCAAACGTCTTTGAAATGGTGATGAAAGATGAGGGTCGGGCCGTATGCAACAGCCGGGGTCTGGAAAAAGAGGTCGAAAGCAGCGTCCAGCTCGTCCAGGCCGGCGTGGACGATTCCCGCTTCGAAAGAGTGAGGACCGGGATCGATCGTGCTCAGCACTCCTCGGGCCGCCTCATCGTCTCCCAACTTGAGGTGCGCCAGGGCGAGAGCCACGTCCGGCCCCATCGAGGCCCACGAGACGGCCAGCTCACCTGCGTCCGCAAGAGAGAGCGGTCTCAGCGCTGCTATTGCCTCCTCCACGCGCCCGAGGTCGTAGAGAGCCAGCCCTTCGTAGTAGCCCGAAGACGTCCATCCCGGTGATAGCTCGCCGGCGCGACGTGCCTCCTCCACGCCCGAGCCAGGGTTTCCGACGGCGAGGTGAGCCAGAGACAGATTGCTCACCGCCTCAGCGGATAGCGGGTTCAGCCGCACCGATCGGGTCGCGCTGGCAAGACCTGCTTCGGCGTCGCCGGTCACAAGCGACATCCAGGCGTGCCAGCTGTATGCATCAGCGTGGCCGGGTTGAAGACCGATAGCCTTTTCGTATTCCCGCAGCGCTCTCGGCGCATCGTGCTCCACTTCAGCGATGAGCCCCAGGGTCGTGTGAGGCCCCGCAGAGTTGGGAAGCAATACGGCTGCCTTGGCGACACTTTCCTTTGCGGCGGCGAGCAGGGCTGGGATGTCACCCAGCTTGTAATCAGCCATCATCGCTTGAGCGTTGCTGAGACCGACCCATGCCTCTCCGTAGTCCGGATCGGCGATCGTGGCCCGATCGAATAGCTCGATTGCGCGCATGAAGCCGTCTTCGGTCTTGCGATCGAACTGCATCCGTCCCTCGACGACCAGCCGATAGGCCTCCATGTTCTCGGTGCCGGGCCCAGTCGCGATGTCGGCTTTCGACGGCGCCAGCTTCAGTTGGAGCGACCGGGCGATTCTCGCTGTGAGTTCGGTTTGGATATCGAAGAGGCTCTCGGTGTTCACCTCCCGATCGAAGTAGTCGGCCCAGCGGTGGACGTCTCTCTGGCCGTCGATCATCTGGACTGTCAGCCGTACCCGATTCCCTGCACTTTGGATGACGCCCTCGATCACAGTCGACACGTTGAGTTCGCGGGCGATGACAGGAATCGTCTTGCTCGTGTCGGCATAACCCATCACAGATGTCCTGCTGATCACCGTCAGGTCGGGCACCTTGGACAGCTCGGTGAGCAGATCGTTATGGATCCCGGAAGCGAGGAAACCTGCGTTTGGGCTGTCGCCAACGATCTCAAACGGAAGGACAGCCACCGACAAGGCGCCGGCGGAGGATTCGCTCGCGTCGAGATCGCCCACCCTCGGCTCACGTTCGGGTGGAGAGAACTCGTATACCCACACCGGTTCGGCAACACCTTTGATGTCGCGCGGCCCCAACGAGGCGAACTCGAGCTCCGGCCGCTGTCGACAATGACGCCACAAGTCTTCGCTGACGAATATCCGCCCTGGGCCGGCGACGCCTTGCAGACGTGAAGCGATGTTGACACCGTCTCCATACACGTCTCCGTCTTCCTTGAAGACCACATCGCCGACGTGCGCTCCAATACGCAGGTAGGAGGGTGTGCCCGAGTTGGCCGATCTTGCTTCGTACTCCTCCCTTAGTCCGAGGATCGTCTCCAGAGCTACCAACGCACTCGGGGAAGACGCCAGGACGCCGTCACCCAGGAACTTCACGATTCTGCCTCCACGGCGGTCGACCTGACTCCGTGTCACCTCCTGGAAGAGGTCAACCAGGCGAAGAGCCTCCGATTCGTCGCGATTCGACAATGTGGTGTAGCCGACGATGTCGGCGAACCACACGGCCGCGAGCTGACGCGATCCGCTCTCCACGCCGGTCACCCTACGGGACCCGATCTTCCATGCTCTACGAGCGGGTGGTCTTCCAATGTCGGAACAAGACCCCGGCACCAATCAATATGGCCACTACACCCCAGATCACCCACATCGAATCGCCTGTCATGAAGCTTTCGGGGGCGAAAGCGACGTCGAAGCCCTGAAGGATCCAGACCGTCCCGGTGAGGATTAGCACCACGCCTACTGCAAGTCGCATCAGGCGTGTGCGATCTCCTCCGGGATGGTTCCCCGCATCAGCGCTCTGATGCCGCCAGGCACGATGAGCACAGAACTGGAGGCCATTGCCACTCGCTTGCCGGCGGCGCTCACGACCTCGGCGGACGCGATTCGTACCCGCCGACCCATGTGCTGTACTTCTCCGACGATGGTTAGCTCGCCGCTGTTGATGGGAGCAGGCCTGGTGAATCGGACGTTCAGATCGAGGGTTCCGAAGACCTCACCGGGGCCCAGTGTCGAGTAGACGGAGGAGGCCATCACCGCCTCGGCCATCCAGGCTATGACCCCTCCGTACAGATTGGGCCCTCCAGCAGAGAACCAGGGCGACGTCGGGAAGACCCCGGTGACGGAGCCTGGCCCGTTGGCGCTCCAAACGGCACCGGAGAGACGAGTCGCGTTGGGCGTTACCTCTCCGGCAATGATCCGCTTTTGGATCTCGGGGGGGTTCCCGTTGAGGATTGTCTCGAGGTCGAAGTAGGCGTCGTGGGGAGCCTCGCGCAGGTAGGGGTCCGGCGAGTCCGACGGTCCCAGGTCAGGCTCGGGAAACTCGGCCCCAGGGTCGACCGGCACGTCGACTATCAGGCATCTCGTCGATCCCTGACCCATGACACGACCCTCGCGATCGGTTATCTGAACCTGGGACAAGCCGACCTGACGCCCTACGTGGATTGTGCCGGCGGCGGCAACGATGTTGCCGGTGTCACGCGTGAACGGCCGGACGAAGTTCAGGTTCAACTCCGAGGTCGTCACCATCTTGCCGGGGCCGAGCGCGGTCCAGATCGACACTCCCAGCGGGGCATCAGCGAGGAGGGCGAAGGTCCCTCCCCATACAAGGCCGAACGGTCCCTCTAGCCAGCGGGTGATCGGCATCGAGTACGTCGACTTGCCCAAGCCAGAGTCGGTCGGTCTCAGACCGAGCAGGCGCGAGACAGGCGGACCAGGTAACTCGCCGTGCACGTACAACCGGGCGCCCTCAACGCCTGGGTGCTGGATCGCCCTCAGGTCCCCGATGGCGCCCCGCACCGGTTCATCAATGACGAGATCAGCGTCGCTCATGACTCAAGACTAAAGGTCGGTGATCCACGGATGACCGGGATGTGCCAACCGCAATGCGTCCTTCAACCAGGAGCGGGCCGTTGGATGCAGCCTGTGTCCGTGTAGTTGGAAATCCGCGATATCACGGTCTCTCATCTGCTTGGCCTTGAACAACAGTTGGATCTCCGGTCTGACGCAGGGGATGCCATCGACGTCGATTGCGACTTCTTTCCTGGGCAACCGAACCCGGGCATCACGGCGATATACCCACTCGTCGCCGTCGCTCTCGTTGAGGATCATTTCGAGTAACCACTTTTGCGCTCCTGGCCTGCGGACCCAGATCGAATTCGCTTGAGACCAGAGATCGCCCGCCTCGCCCATGTGCCGGAGCTTCCCATCGGCAGCGGCATGGAACTCGAGGTCGAACGAGTCGAAAAGGTGCGGCACATCCTCCCGGTAGACGCCTATGTCGAGATCGATGTGGTCTCGCGTCTTTGATCCGTGGACGAGGTCCAGAGCCCATCCTCCGGACACCCACCAATCCGCCGGATATCCGGCCATGATCGCGGGAGCCCGATCGGGTCCGACCGATTCGAATCCGTGTTCGAGCTCATCCATGGCGGTCGAGGCTACGACCGCTAACTTCGGACGGCAATGAGTGAGCGACTCGATCGATGGATGGACGGATATGTCCTCGCATGGTCCACCAACGAACCCGATCACATCGCAGCGCTGTTCACCGAGGATGCGGTCTACGACCCGCAGACCGCCGGGGGAGAGTGGGAGGGCTTGGAGGAGATCGTGAGTCAGTGGGTCGAGATCGGAGATCACGAAGACAACTGGGGCTTCGAATGGGCGTCGCTTGTCGAGACCGACGATCTTGCGATCGTCACGGGCAGGACCCGCTACTTCGAACCACCGGTGAACTATCGAAACCTATGGGTGATCCGGTTCAGGGGCGACCGGTGTTACGACTTCACCGAGTGGTACATCGAGGAGGATGACGGTTGAGCGCGAGACGAACCGCCTTCGTGCTGGGTGGTGGCGGTCGTTGGGGAGCGGTCGAGGTGGGGATGATCCGGGCGCTGGAGGAGGCCGCTATCGCGCCGGATCTGATCCTCGGGACGTCAATCGGAGCTTTCAACGGATCGGTGATCGCCGACATGCCAGGCCCTGAGGGTGTTGAGCGGCTGATCAGCCTTTGGGAGGAGATTGCCACCACAGGGGTCCTCAGAGGCGGGGCACTGGAGCGGATCAAGAACGTCGCAACTTTCCGACCCGCAATCCACACCACATCCGAGCTGAGGGCGATCCTGGAGCACCTCTATCCGGGCGAAACGATGATCGAGGATCTCGCCACTCCGTTTCAATGTGTCGCTGCGTCGATTGAGCGGTCGACGGAGCATTGGTTCACCGAGGGCCCCCTGGTCGACGCGCTCTTGGCGAGCTCAGCAGTCCCCGCACTGTTTCCCCCGGTGAAGATCGGCAACGAGCACTTCTACGACGGGGGCCTAGTGAACTCGGTCCCAGTCGGACGGGCCGTGGAGCTGGGAGCCAAGGTGATCTACGTCTTGCAGGTCGGACGGATGGAGTCCCGGCTTCGGGCGCCTCAGCGGCTCCACGAGTCGGCTCTCATCTCTTTTGAGATCGCCCGGCGCAGCCGTTTCTCCGCCGCCTTGGAAAACCTCCCCGCGGACATCGAACTCCACGTCCTCCCCTCCGGTAACCCTCTCGCTTTCGATGATCGCCGTCAGCTGCGTTGGAGAGACACCACATCGACAGCAGAATTAGCCGAGGGTGCCTACATCGCTTCCAAGGCATACTTGAACGGTCTGGTCTGAAAAGTGCCTCACAGGTGGATCAGGCGACTCTTTCTCGATCCTCTGGTCGTCGTTGCAGTGGTGTTGGCAGTGGTGTCCCTTCCGGTTGTGGCAATAGGGGCGACATTCATCTCCCGATACTTCCCGGGACGCTGGCGGATCCTGCGTATCGTCTGGTTCCTCTTCCTCTACCTCGTCGTGGAAGCAGGTGCCCTGATAGCGATGTTCATGTTGTGGCTTGCTTCAGGCCTCGGGTGGAAGATCCGCTCTTCGTCGTTCCTGGGAGCGCACTATTGGCTGTTCAGCTGGATGCTTCGCCGGGTGGTGGCCTCGGCGAAGTTCACGTTCAAGATCACCATCCTCGATGAGAGCCCGCCGACGCGACGACCACCGGAAGGAGGTAGACGGCCCATACTGGTGTTCAGCCGGCACGCCGGCCCAGGCGACTCGATGATGCTCCTCGACGCGCTCTGCAACAGGTTCCACCGGAGGCCACGAATCGTTCTCAAGGAGTTCCTCCAGTGGGACCCGGCACTCGACGTGATGCTCAACCGGCTGCCGTCGTCATTCGTGCCTGTGGGGCGTAAAGATGCTGCGACCGTGCTCGGCGCAATCACCGAGATCGCCGGCTCCATGGGCAGTGACGACGCCTTTGTGATCTTCCCGGAGGGCGCCAACTTCACCGAGAAGAGATACAAGCGATCTTTGGAGAAGCTCTATGAGATAGGTCGACCCGATCTCGCCGAGCGGGCCTCGCAGCTGAAGAACACATTGCCTCCACGATCGCGGGGCGTCACTGCCGCCCTCGCTGCGGCACCGGCGAACTCCGACGTTTTCTTCGTGGGTCATGCCGGGCTGGAGACCTTCGTCAGCTGGGGTGATATCTGGCGGGGCATGCCGATGGACACCACCGTTGCTGTGCATGTCTGGCACGTTCCCGCCGAGGAGGTTCCAACCGTGGAGAGGCAGGAGGAATGGCTCTTCGACACATGGGCCACCATCGACCGTTGGATTTCATCACGGCTCTCGGCCACCGGAGAGGTGGCCTTTGACGACCCCGACGCCTATTAGTCGGTCGAAGGACTTACGGTCACCAGGCCTCCTTTGAATGCCGGTGTCTTCGACCTCGGGTCGGTGTCACGGGGGAGAAGCACGTTCGCCTCGGGGTAGTACATGACGGCATTTCCCGGGGTGATGTCGATCTCACGAACCAGGATGTCGCTCATTGATCCGGCCTCACCTCGGACTTCGACTCTCTGGTCCACGTTCAGCCCGAGACGGCCAATGTCAGCCGGGTTCAGCATGATGACGTCTCGGCGTTCCTGTCCGCGGTACAGGTCCTCCTCCTCATAGACCACGGTGTTGAATTGGCCCTCGGAGCGGACGGTCATCAGCCGAAGCAGGCCATTTCCTCCCCTCAAGTCTGGAATGGTGACTACGTGCATTTTGGCGCGGCCGGTGTCGGTGGCGAACGATGGCTGGTGGAACGTGCGTCCTTCTATGTGGAACTCCTCCCGGGTCTCGTCGATCGATGCGATCGCTTCGTGTCCGGGAATCACTTTGCTGATGGCGTTTCGGATTGACGAATGGCGGCGCATGGCTTCCCAGTCGAGGATGCCTTCGCTGTCGACACGCTCGCCGATGGCTGCAATGACCGAAACCTCGGACCGGGGGCCCTCGTGTCTGGGTGGTCCGCCGTCCGAGAG
>JAWWBL010000058.1:0-10098 GCA_033720975.1 Acidimicrobiia bacterium
CATCCCTTGATCCAGTCTCTGGAGCCCGGTGAGTCCTGGCGTTTCTGTTTCATCGATGAGGCTGTGTTCTGATGGCCGATTCCAAGCCGGTGATACTCGCGGTCGACGACGAGCCCGAAGTACTCGCCGCCGTCCAACGGGACTTGCGAAAGCAATACGCCAAGGACTACCGGGTCGTCGGAGCCTCGAGCGGTCAGGAGGCGATCGACACGATCAAGGATCTGGCGGTCCGAGATTCGCCACTGGCATTGATCGTGTCAGACCAGCGAATGCCCGGCATCAGCGGAGTCGATGTTCTGAGGGAGTCGCTGGAGATCTTCCCGAGTGCAAAGAAGACCCTTCTCACGGCTTACGCCGACACCGACGTGGCCATCAGCGCGATAAATGACATCGGGCTCGACCAGTACATCATGAAGCCGTGGCATCCGCCGGAGGAGCATCTCTACCCAATCCTCGATGACCTTCTCAGCGACTGGCGCGCCGGCTACCGGCCTGACTTCGAAGGCATACGTGTCGTAGGTACCGAGTGGTCGGCACCGACACACGAAATCAAGGCCTTCCTCGCCATGAACCAGATTCCCTACAGGGCCGTGACATTGGGAATCGACGACGAGGCCGACGCGCTGATGAGCTCGGCGGGGGCTTCGCTGACGGATCTGCCGATGGTCCTTTTCACAGATGAGGAGCCTCTCTTGAAGCCTGCCATCCCCGACCTGGCGGAGAGGGTGGGTCTGAGGACTCACGCCACCCAGCCTGCCTACGACGTAGCCATTGTGGGAGCGGGCCCTGCGGGTCTCGCTGCTGCCGTCTACGGGGCCTCGGAGGGGTTGAAGGTGGTTCTCATCGAGGCCGAGGCACCTGGTGGACAGGCCGGGCAATCGTCACTGATCGAGAATTACCTGGGGTTCCCCAGTGGTATCTCTGGCGCCGATCTGGCACGGCGGGCAGCGGCCCAGGCGAAGAAGTTCGGAGCCGAGATCCTGGTCCCAGCGAAGGTCACGTCTGTCGATCGCAAAGACCCGTTCAAGATCCTCCATCTCGAAGACGGATCGGAGATCACAGCCAAGGCCTTGATCGTCACGAGCGGCGTCGAGTACCGGAGGCTCAGCGCCGAGGGGCTGGACAAATTGCTCGGAGTCGGGGTCTATTACGGAACCTCGAGGATCGAGGCGGAGTACCACCGCGACCAGCCGGTCTTCATCGTCGGAGGGGGAAACTCGGCGGGACAGGCCGCGCTATTTCAAACCCGGTTCACCAACGACGTGACCATCGTGATTCGGAGCGCCGACCTATCCGCAACCATGTCGCAGTATCTGATAGACAACCTCGAGGCAAATGAGGCCGTCAAGGTCATGCCGAGGACCCAGGTGCTCGAAGCCAGAGGAGAAACCCATCTCGAGTCCATCGTGTTGCGTGATCGGGACACCGAGGAGACACGAGAGGTCCCAGCAGGTGCGTTGTTCATCTTCATCGGTCAGACCGCACACACCGACTGGTTGTCCAATCTGGTCCAGACCGACGAAGCGGGGTTCGTCTACTCCGGCACAGACCTGGGCCCGCTCGAAGGCTGGACAGCAGACCGGGAGCCTTTCCTGCTCGAAGCTTCTGTGCCGGGTGTCTTTGTCGCCGGAGACGTTCGCCACGGATCGATTCGTCGCGTGGCAGGAGCTGTTGGAGAGGGATCGACCGCAATCAGGTTCGTCCATCAGCATCTGGCGAGCCTGTGACGGCGACGAAGGACATCCTCAGGGGAATCACCTATTTCGCCGATCTCCCCGACGACATCCTCGACGACGTGTGTGCTTCCTCTGAACAGCTCGATATCGAGCCAGGGACTGTGATCATCACCGAAGGGAGCGCGTCCGAGGAGATGTACGTGCTCGTCGAAGGGGAGCTGACTGTCACCAAGGACACCGCTTCGGTCAAGTCGGTGGTTCTGGCACGGATCGCTCCAGGAGCCGTCGTAGGCGAAATCGCACTCCTCGACGGAGCACCTCGTACGGCCACTGTCGCCGCCACTCTCCCCTCCAAAGTGATCCGGGTCCCTGCTCAGGCCTTTGAGCGTCTGCTGAGCGACGCGGGGGTCGTGCGCCGCATGTTCCAGACCGTGACCGCTCGGCTACGGGGGATCGAGGACACTGTCCGCCACGAGGAGCGAATGGCTGCTCTCGGCCGGATGGCCGCCCAACTCATGCATGAGCTGAACAACCCGGCCGCTGCGGTGGGTCGCAGCACGCGAGAGCTCCAGGAGGTCTACGCCCAATTGAGCGACGAGGCGGATGCGCTCTCCACGGCGCTGGGGACCGGTGTTGAGCTGGTCCATCCCGAGCCACCGGAACGGATGAGCCCTCTCGAGCGCAGCGACGCCGAGGACTCGGTGGCCCTCTGGCTGGATGACCGGGGCCTCGACGACGCTTGGGACCTGGCTCCCGGTCTCGTTGCGGCTGGATGGACGGCAGACCTGCTGGCGAAAACGCTCGACGCGGCTGAAGAGCAGTCGGTTCCCCACTGGGCGCGATGGATCGCTCTTCGAGCCACGGCCGAGCAGCTGATCGGAGAGATATCCGTGGCGGCTGGACGGGTCTCAGAACTGGTCCGCATCGTCAAGGAGTACTCCTATCTCGATCAGGCGCCGATCCAGGAGATGAACCCGACGGCTGGGATCGATGACACCCTGGTGCTCCTCAAACACAAGCTAAAGGAAATCGAGGTTGTCACCGATTTCCCGGATGACCTCAACATGGTCGAGGCGCCAGGTCGGGACCTGAATCAGGTTTGGACCAACCTCATCGACAACGCCGCGGACGCCATGGACGGCGGGGGAACACTGACGATCAAAGCCAGGAACGTTGGAGATGTGGTCCGCGTCACCGTCGCAGACACAGGCGCCGGAATGCCTGAAGATGTCGCCGCCCGGATATTCGACCCTTTCTTCACCACAAAGGAGCCCGGTAAGGGCACCGGGCTCGGGCTACACACCGTTCACACGATCGTCACCCGAATCGGCGGCGAGATAACTGTCGACTCAGGGCCTGATGGGACCACCTTCACGGTCGATTTGCCGGTGGCGAAACCGAACTGAGTCCGACTTGCCGAGTCTCAGGGTCTTCGGAAAGAGCTCTTAGACCTCGCCACCAGGACGTCGCAAGGCGCGGTGGTGAGCAATCCCTCGGCCACCGTGCCGAGCAGCACCATCTGAGTGGCGGTCGCGCCTCGGCTTCCCACCACCAGCAGATCGGCGCCCCGCCGTCTCACGATCTCATCGGCAGTCTCAGTGGGAGGGCCATCGGCTACCAGGGTTTTCACCCGGCCGGACCACTCTGACACAAACTCGTTCATGCGGTCTCGTGCCGCCTCGAGCCTCAGCCCCCTGGATGCCATCACCTCCTCATCGAAGAGCCCAGCGCTGGAAAGCATTGGGTCGAACCTCGACGGCAGCGAGTAGAGCACCGTTATATCGGCATCGGGGAACAATTCGAGTGCTCGAACGACCGTGACCTTGGAGGCGTCAGAGAAGTCCACCGCCGCGACGACTCGTCGATACGGGACTCGCGGCTGGCGCCTGACGATGAGCGTGTCTGTGACAGCCTTGCGCGCCACACGCCGGGCCACGGGGCCGGCGGTGAAGGCGTCGACTGTCGATGAGCCAACCACGACAAGGTCAGCCTTCTTCGCCCGCGCCGTCAGTTCCCACGAAGGCGAGCCCTTGACTACCTCGAGATCGACGCTGACATTGGTCCTCTCCTGGCACCAGGCGGCAAGCTTTTCAGCCTGTTCCAGCTGGTGCTCTCGCATGAGCCTGGCCAGACTCGGGGCGATCATCGCCTCACCGACGGGCTCCAGAACGTGGACGAGCCTCAGGTCCGCGTTGATGCTCTCAGCGACAATTCTCGACCGGTCGGCTACACGCCGGCCCATCGCTGTCAGATCAACCCCCGCTACAACCGCCCGCACCGAACCGCTTCCTTGGCACGGCGGCGACTCTAACCAGACAGTGAGCCGGGAGAGTTTGAGAACGGCCCGTCCAGCTCGAGCGCGGCAGCCAACATGATCAGATATCGGAGCCGGCCGACGACACGGCCGCCCATCGATTCGAGGTGTGGGGTGAGCCACTGGACGTCGAGCAGCGTCCCACCGCCCTCGCTCATGACGGACACGAGATGTACCAGCGCTACCTTCGATGCGTCCCGGGCCCGATGAAACATCGACTCCCCCGCGAACAAACCTCCGATGGCCACCCCGTACAGGCCCCCAGCAAGGTTGCCTTCTGAGTCCCAGACCTCGATCGAATGGGCCCAGCCGAGACGATGCAACTGTGTGTACGCGTCGACGAAATCCGGCGTGATCCATGAGTCCGGTCGGTCGGGGTCGGCGCACCCTTCGATGACCCCATCAAAATCACGGTCCACCGAGACCGTGTATCGACGGCACGATTGTCGGAGAGATCGGCTCACCCGCAACTCCGCGAGGGGAAGGATTGCACGCTCAACCGGCGACCACCACCCAAGCTGCCCGTCGGGAAGCATCATCGGGAACATCCCGCGTCGATAAGCCTGCAGAAGCGTGCCAGGCGCCAAGTCCGCGCCCACTGCCACCACGTCACCCTCTGCGGCCAGCGGATCGGGAAGCTCGAAGTGTGAATGTGATGGCTCGATGGGCATCGCCCCCCGATTCTCCCAAAGCCGCCGATCGTGTGTTGCCGATAGGCTGCGATGATGCGAGCACTCGTTTGCGAAGACTACGGGGGCATCGAGGCACTCCGGGTTGGCGAGTTGCCCGACCCCCACCCTGGGCCGGGATCCGCCCTGATCGAAGTGGAGTCCGTAGCAGTCAACTTCGCCGACACCCTCATGGTCCAAGGCGAGTACCAATTCCGCCCGGAACCTCCGTTCGCCCCCGGATATGAAGTGGCCGGAACGGTGGTCGTGTCCAATCAGGCGAGCGGGTTTGCGCCGGGAGATCGGGTCTGCGGGTTCCTCATGCACGGTGGAATGGCTGAGCGCGCCGTGGTGAGCGAATCCAACATGAGCCATCTCCCGGATGGTGTCTCCTCCGACGCGGGCGCAGTGATCCCAGGCACCTACGGAACCTCCTATCACGCCCTATCCGATCGTGCAGGCCTGAGAGAGGGCGAGACCCTCCTCGTGCTGGGAGCTTCGGGCGGTGTCGGGATGGCGGCAGTTCAGTTGGGGCGGATCATGGGGGCCCACGTCATCGCGGCCGTCTCTTCGGCCGAGAAGGCCCAGGCCGTGTTGGAGGCAGGAGCCCATAGCGTGATCCGCTACGACCAGACACCAATTCGTGATGGCATCTCCGAGACCACTGATGGTGGTGGTGTCGACGTGGTTTACGACCCTGTGGGCGGGGAGGTCACCGAACCCTCACTGCGTTCAACCAAGTGGGGAGGGCGTTACCTTGTTATCGGCTTCGCCGCCGGGGGCATACCGGCGATCCCTCTGAACCTACCCCTGCTCAAGGGAAACTCCATCATCGGCGTTTTCTGGGGTCGCTTCACGATGGAGGAGCCCGAAAGTCACAAAGCGAATCAGAGGCAACTCGTCGACTGGGTGAATGACGGTGTCCTCGCACCCGTCATTCAACGCAAGTTCAGCCTCGACGACGGAGCCGCTGCGCTCGGCTGGGTTGCGGACCGGAAGGCGGTCGGACGGGTGGTCATCAACCCGTAGGCCCCGAGGGGCCCCTTGAAACCCGGGACATAAAGCCCATCGGCATGGCACACTGCTGCATCCGTGGAATACCCCGTTGTTCTTGACGCGCTCACCAAGACCTTCAAGGTCCCCGTCCGAGAAGCCGGCCTGCGCCAGTCGATGCGGAGCCTGTTCAGGCGAGAGTTCAACAATGTCGAGGCCGTAAAGCAGATCTCGTTCACGCTCGATCCCGGCGAGATAGTGGGATTCCTCGGCCCGAACGGCGCCGGTAAGACGACGACGATAAAGATGCTGACAGGCCTGCTGTATCCCACCGATGGTGACGCACGGGTTCTAGGCCACCAGCCCTGGCGCCGGGAGAAGGAGCTGCTGAGACGGATCGCTCTGGTTATGGGTCAGCGAAACAACCTCCAATGGGACCTTCCCGCTGCCGACTCTTTCGAGTTGAACAGGGCGATCTATGGAGTGCCCGCTGACGTCTTCGAGCAACGCAAGAACGAGTACGTGGAGATCCTCGATGTGGGCGACCTCGTCGTGAAGCCGGTTCGAAACCTCTCCCTGGGGGAGAGGATGAAGATGGAGATAGTCGCCTCTCTCCTCCATGGCCCGGAGATCCTGTTCCTCGACGAACCGACGATCGGGCTCGACGTGTCGATGCAGAGACGACTGCGTCAGTTCGTGCTCGACTACAACAAAGAGACCGGAGCCACCGTGTTGCTCACCAGTCACTACATGTCCGATGTCCAGGCCATGGCCGACCGGGTGATCGTGATCGACCACGGTTCGATTCTCTACGACGGCCTCCTCAGTGGGCTCTCCGAGAGGTTCTCCACGCACAAGACTGTTCGGGTGGAAGCGTCTGACCTTCCCGCCGACCTGAGTGCGTTTGGGCGTGTCCTTGAGAGAAGTCCGGCCCGCACCACGCTCGAAGTTGAGAGGGACTCAGTCTCGTCCGTTGCCGCAGAGTTGCTGAGAGTTGCCACCGTCACCGACCTTTCGATCGAGGAGCCTCCGCTCGAAGACGTCATCGACCGCGTGTTCAGCGAGAAACGCCCCAACGAGGTGCCGAGCGGAGGCCAAGAGGCGCATGACGCGGCCGCGCGCTGAGTTCAGCCTCCCCCGTTACTACCTCGCTGGAGCCCGCATCGGGTTTCAGCGCGAGGTCCAATACCGCGCCGCAGCCTTTGCCATGCTCATGGGGTTTCTCATCGAGCCCATCGTCTACCTGGCGGTATGGACGAGTGTCTCCGAAGCACAGGGTGGGTCGATCGGGGGCTATACCACCGGCGCTCTAGCCGCGTACTACATCGTTTGGACACTGGTGCGGGTCTTCAACCTCGGGTTCGCCCCAGACGCCTGGGAGTGGCGAATTCGTAGGGGCAGGATGAATGACTTCCTCAGCCAGCCGTTGCATCCCTTCCATCGGGACATGAGCTTTTTCGTCGGTTCGAAATTCGTCTGGGTGATGCTCTGGATTCCGGTGGCGGGAGTCCTGACCCTGGCGTTCGAACCGGTCATCGAGTGGTCATTGGTCAACGTTCTCACCTTCGTCGTTGCGATCTGGGGCGGTTTCGCGGTCCGATTCACCATGCTCTACCTCATGGGGATGATCAACTTCTGGACGACGCGAGGGGCGGCCATGTTTGGGATCGTCATCGCTGGCGAGCTGTTGCTGTCAGGGCGTCTGGTTCCTCTACAGCTCATGCCCGAGTGGGTGGAAGGCGTCGCGGCTTGGCTGCCGTTCAAATGGACTTTCCAGTTCCCGATCGAAGTCTTCATAGGGCGTCTCACCGTCAATGAGATCTTCTCGGGGATCGGCATGCAGATCGCATGGACGATCGGTATGGGTTTGGTGTTCCTGCTTGTTTGGAGGCGGGCCATAAGGCGATATGCGGCGGTGGGAAATTGAGCGCCCCAGCTGGGCCGGCCCGTCTGGCCGGCCTCCATATCAAGATCGGAGCGCTGAATGAGCTCCAATATCGTGCCAACTTCTGGGTCCAGCTTCTCAACTCTGTTATCGCACTCGGCACGGGCCTGGTGGCGATCGCCGTCGTCTACGTTCACACCGACAGCCTCCAGGGGTGGGCACAACCCGAGCTTCTCGCGGTCATGGGCGTGCACTTGATCGTCGGAGGCTTCCTACGGACTTTCGTGAACCCGAACATCTGGAACCTGCTCTCCGACGTGCAGGAGGGCACACTCGACTACACCCTGACCAGGCCGGCCGACTCCCAGCTCCTCGTGTCGGTCCGACAGGTGTCGATTTGGAACGTGATAGACATGATCCTCGGGCTCGGCGTGGTCGGGTTCGCCGTTTCACAAATGACCGCGTCTGTGGGATGGAGCCATGCCGCCGCGTTCGCTGTGGCGGTGACGTGTGGGGCGCTCACCATATATTCCATTTGGCTGGCGGCCGCAACCATGGCTTTCAAGACGATCCGCATCGACAACTTGCTGCAGCTCCTCAACGGCATGTATGAGGCCGGACGCTGGCCGGTAGGCATATATCCGTTCTGGCTCCGGTCATCACTGACGGTGATCATTCCCCTCGCCTTCGCCATCACCGTCCCCGCCGAGATCATCTCCGACCGGGTGAACTGGTGGTGGATGCTCACAGGAGTGGGTGTGGCTGCCCTCGCGCTGACCGGAAGCCGGCTGGTTTGGAACTGGGGCGTCAAGAACTACTCCGGGGCCTCCGCCTGACCCGGGCCTTCAGACCGTTGCTATAGCAACACTCCCCGGTCACTGTTGCTATAGCAGCGCCTCTTCGCCGTATCCTCTCAATGTGAAGACCGTCAAATCCGGTGGCGGGTTCCCGGCAATCCTCTACCTCTTCCGCAAGGCTCGAGAGGTAGGTGGGATACGGGCGCTGTACCGCGCGATGCGGACTCCGAACGCTTGCAAGACATGTGCCCTCGGCATGGGTGGTCAGCTGGGCGGCATGGTCAACGAGACCGGCCACTTCCCGGAGGTTTGCAAGAAATCGATCCAGGCCATGGCAGCCGACATGCAAGACGAGGTGCCGCCCGATTTCTTCGACCACAACCCCTTCGCCCGCCTCGCTTCATTCACATCACGACAGCTCGAAGGGGCAGGGAGGCTCACCCGCCCCCTCTACGCCGGCCCACTGGACACCACCTATCGGGCGATCACCTGGGATGACGCCCTGGACAAGGTGGCTGCGAAGCTCACTGCGATCTCTCCGGACCATGCCTTCTTCTACGCATCGGGCCGGTCCTCCAACGAGGCCGGCTTCCTGATCCAGCTGCTGGCGCGTGTCTACGGGACCAACAACGTCAACAACTGCTCGTACTACTGCCACCAGGCCTCGGGTGTCGGCTTGAGCAGTGTCACCGGCTCGGGGACAGCCACGATCGTTCTCGAAGATCTCGATCAGCTTGGACGAGGAGACGTGTTCTTCCTGATCGGGGCAAACCCGGCGTCGAACCACCCGCGTCTGATGACGACGCTCCACGAGTTCAAGAGGCGTGGCGGAAAGGTGGTGGTGATCAACCCTCTCCGGGAGACCGGACTGGTGCGGTTCAAGGTTCCGTCTAAGCCAACGAGCCTTCTTTTTGGTACCCGGATCGCCGACGAATACGTCCAGCCCCACGTCGGCGGTGACATCGCTCTCCTCTCCGGCATCGCCAAACGGATACAGGAACTTGGCGCCGTCGACCGGGCCTTCCTCGGGTCCAGCACCGACGGCTGGACCGAGCTCGAGACTCACATCGCCGGCCTTGACTGGGACGAGATCGTCCAGGCCTCGGGAGTCGACCGCTCGACTATCGAGCGGGTAGGTGACCTATATGCCGGCGCTGGGTCTGCGGTCTTTGCTTGGGCTATGGGGGTCACCCACCATGCCCATGGCGTGGAGAACGTTCAGATGATCGCCAACCTCGCTCTGATGCGGGGGATGGTGGGGCGGCGCGGTGCCGGGCTCCTCCCGATCCGAGGCCACTCCAACGTGCAAGGAATCGGGTCTGTCGGTGTCACTCCCAGCCTGAAGAAAGCAGTGCTCGAAGCCCTCGCGAGGGAAATAGGCGTCAAGGCACCCCCATCACCAGGGCTGGACACCATGGGCTGCATGGTCGCGGCCTCGGAAGGGAAACTGCGACTTGGGCTGTGCCTGGGGGGGAATCTATTCGGCTCGAACCCCGACGCCGCCTTCGCCGCCAAGGCTCTTCAATCGGTTGGTGTCATGGTCTACATGTCCACGACTCTCAACACCGGGCACATCCTGGGCCGGGGAAAAGAGACGATTGTCCTACCGGTGCTCGCCCGCGACGAGGAGCCTCAGCCGACCACCCAGGAATCCATGTTCAACTACGTCCGGCTCTCGGACGGCGGACCACCCAGACACGAGGGCCCCCGGTCCGAGGTTTCGGTCATTGCAGCCATCGGCGAGCGTGTCGACAGCGAAGGCATC
>JAWWBL010000059.1:0-9777 GCA_033720975.1 Acidimicrobiia bacterium
GTCACGGCGGCTATGGCCTCGGCGAATCCGACGTGGGCGAGTTGGGCCGTCTCGGCGACGATGTCCCCAACGGCGTAGAGGCCCGGCTCGTCGGTCATCATGGTGGCCGGATCTACTTTGACGAAGCCTCTGTCCACCACGGCCTTGGTCGTCTCCAAGCCAACCCCCTCCGTGTTGGGACCTCGTCCCACGGCCACGAGCGCGACATCCACCTCAACATTCTCCTCACCTACTGGAATGAGAACCGAGTCACCCACCTGGGCGGGCTCCACACCCACCCCGATGTGGAACTTGACTCCCCGCCGCTGCAATTGGCGTTGGAGGACCTTGGCCGACTCGGCATCCGCTCCCGGGACGATTTGATCCATCATCTCGAAAACATGGACCTCGGTGCCCAAGTCGATGAGGAACGAGGCGAACTCGCAGCCGATGACTCCTCCCCCGATGATCCCCACCCGGCCCGGTTGGGACTCCCAGTCGAGCGCGTGGTCTGAGGTGACGATCTTGTCGCCGTCGATCTCGTACCCGGGAATGGTTCTTGCGTAGGAGCCGGTGGCGAGGATGATGTTGCTCCCCTCCACGGTGCGGGGCCCGTCGCCCGTGGACACCTCTACTTTGCCTGGACCGGCAAGCTTCCCCACTCCCTCGATGATCTCGACGTTGCGGCCCTTGAGCAGTCCGGTGACACCCCTCACCAAACCCTCGACCGATTGATTCTTGCGGGCGAGGGCGGCACTCCAATCGAGCTTCGGCTCGTCGGTGATCACTCCGAAGTCCGCTGCATTGCTGACCGTGCTGAACACCTCGGCTACGTGAAGCCACTGCTTGGCAGGGATGCAACCCCGGATGAGACAGGTCCCCCCGGGACGCTCCTTCTCCACGAGCGCCACGGACAGACCGAAGTTGTGGGCGTAGAGGGCGGCGGAGTAACCACCTGGGCCGCCGCCCACGATGACGATGTCGTGCAAATCGACCTTCCAATCGGCGAGCGCCGAGCCTAGTTAGAGATAGCCCGGCGACTGAAGACGCTATTGCGATCGGGGACTTAGAGTGCAAACGGCACCGAGATGGAGCCGCTGCACTGACCGACCGCCTGAGCCGTGAACGGGATTTTCACGATCACCTCCACACCCATGGTGACCGCTCGGCTGCAGCTCCCTTCTACGCGGTCACCAAACGAAGCAAGGCCCGCTACCAGGAGCTCGTGCTACGCGATGCGCAAAACCTGGCCGTCCTCGAGTACGGCTGTGGCAGCGGGAGCCAGGCGTTCAAACTCGATGGCGCCGGCGCTTGGGTGACCGGCATCGACATCTCCTCCAAAGCAGTGGAAGCCGCCAGCCAACGATCAGCACAACTCGGCAGTAGTCGAGTCCGATTTCTGGAGATGGATGCCCACGCGATGGGCTTCGATGACAACAGCTTCGATCGGGTTTGCGGCAGCGGGATCCTGCACCATCTCGACGTGGAGATGGCGATCGAAGAGACGACCAGGGTGCTGAAACCAAATGGGACCGCGGTCTTCTTCGAGCCGCTCGGACACAACCCGTTGATCAACTGGTACCGACGGAGCACTCCACAGCTGAGGACCGCGGATGAGCGACCCCTGCTGATGACCGACATTCGGATGATGGGGCAGTGGTTTGACCGGGTCGACGCCAGCTTCTTTCACTTGACTGATCTCATGACCGTTCCCCTGCGTCGCCGGCCCTCGTTCACTCGTTGGGCCGGTCGGGCCGCCCGTTTCGACAATGCCCTCTTCCGCATAGCCCCGTGGTCCCGGAGATACGCCTGGATCGCGGTGCTCTCCCTGTCGGACCCGATCTGATGCCGACGCGTTGGCTCCTCATCGCCTCTGCCGTGACTGCGATAGTGATCCTGGTGGCCGCCTCTCTATGGCTCTTGCGTTTGCTGGGATGAACGAGCGAATCACCCTTTCCACCTCCGACGGAGAAGAGCTAGAGGCGCGGATCGACTCGCACGAAACACCATCACGGTCCACGGTGTGGTGCCACCCCAGTCCGTTACACGGTGGGAGCATGAATGCACCTTTGATGATTGCGGTCACGAGGCGACTGGTCGAGCGGGGCCATACGGTGTTGAGGTTCAACTTCCGCGGCGTCGGCGAGAGCACCGGTGAGCACGGTGGCGGGGAGGACGAGCTGTCCGACATTGCGGCAGCGATGGACCATGCATCGGAGAGTGGACTGCCCCTCGGGATCGGCGGATGGTCGTTCGGTGCGGCCATGTCGCTGAAATGGATCGCATCGACCGGAGCCTCGCTCCCCTATGCAGGGATCGCCCCTCCGCCCGAGATGCTGCCCGGGAGGCTACCCGAAGGCCCCAAGACATTGATCTTGGGGACAAGGGACCAAGTGATCGATGGGCCACGTCTGGAGCGCTACGCCAAGATGATGGAGATAGATCTGGTGTCGGTGCCCGGCGACCACTTCTTCCATGGCCGCGGCGCAAAGATCGGCGATTTGGTCGCGGAGGCGCTCAGGGCCTAAGCAGGTTTGAAGCCTCGGCTCGCTGCTTCTTCCGGCGAATCGGGTGAAAACGCCTGGAGGAGGTTGCGGCCTGCCAGGTCATCTGAGGCCACTCGTTCAGACAAGGTTTGGAACTGAGAGGGGTCGTCACAGTCGTAGACCCGCATGGTGTCCCTGACCCCCACATACCGATACGCCTCGAACCGAGCGAGGCGGCTCATGATCCTTCAGGCTCCTTGTAACCGGTTTCGACCTCGGCCGAGCAATTGGGGCAAGTAGCAACTTCGATCTTGCCCACGATGAAGTTGTGGCCACATTCGGGACAGTCGATCTTGGGGAGCGGCTCGTCGGGAGGAGGCGGAGGAGGAGGCGGTGGTGCCTGATTGCCGGCAACACCGGGAGCGGTGGGGTAACCACCCATGGTCTGCTCAGGGGGCGCGGCACCGTTGCGCACTACGTTGACGGATCCACACACCGGGCAGGCGTAACGGCCGGCGCCGGCGACTTCGAACTCGGTGCGACACGCACCACACCGGACTCTCACTCTTCTTCTCCTAGGTCGACGGGTTCTCCAATTGCGCCGATCGCATTCAGGTAGTCGGCCTCGAGGTCGAGGACGGCTCCGATCTGCTCATGAGAGTACGACAGATCCTGTGTCATCTGAATCTGGTTGGCGATGTACTCGATCGAAGTCTCGTGTCCGCCCGCCACCGTCTCGACCGGGTTGGACCGGTCTTTTTGGGCCAGGCCCTGGAGGTAGTACACCTCCCACTCCAGGATGCGCCGAACGTCCTGGCGACGGAGAGACATCTCCTCGGGTAGACGTTCCTGGATGTGACGAACCGCGTCTTCGATCACATACTCGAGGGGGTCATAGGAGGGCCGCCGCCGCGCCTCTTGCCACACGACCAAGGCGACCACCACGAGCAACAGGCCGACAAACAGGGCCACGAAGGCAAGGGCTCCGGGAGACATCACCCGGGAGTATGGCTGGTCTTAGAACGCCTCCACCGGGAGGTCCATCAACGAACCGTCTTCGGAGAGGGCGTCCTCCTTGCGGGCCGCAACCTGTGGCGCCGCCTGGGAGAGGAACCAACGGGCCGATTCGACCTTGCCCCGATAGAACGGGTCTTCGTCGATCTTGCTGATTGCGATCTCCGCCTGACGCAACATGAGCCAGGCGATCACGACCTCAGCCATGGAGAAGAGCAAAGGGTTCGCCTGCAGACCGACCTTGTAGAGCTCCTCGGGTTGGCCGCCCACTGATGACATCAGGTGCTCGACCATCGAGCCGATGTGGGCCTGTACGTCATCCAGAATCTTGCCGATCCGCTCCCTCTCCGCTGCCAGAAGATCGTCCCCCTCCCCACCCTTCACGAACTCCACTATCTCACCAGCCAGAGCTGCAAGAGCGGTCCCTTGGTCACGCGCGATCTTCCTGAAGAACAGATCGAGCGCCTGGATCCCTGTCGTGCCCTCGTAAATGGTGTCGATCTTGGCGTCCCGGATGTACTGCTCGATCGGGTAGTCCTGGGTGTATCCGGATCCACCGAAAACCTGGAGGGAAGTTGCGAGAAGCTCATAGGCCTTCTCCGACGCGTACCCCTTGACCAGGGGAAGCAGCAGATCGTTACGACGCTCCCACATGTCCTCGTGCGGATTGAGGATTGCCTGATCCTGGACCCAGGCGGTGTAGAGGACCAGCGCCCGCAGCCCCTCGGCGTGTGCCTTCTGGTCCATGAGCATCCGACGGACGTTGGGGTGGTCGATTATGGGAACTCGTGGTGATGTCTTGTCGGTCGCTTTGGTCAGGTCCGGGCCCTGCTTGCGCTCCTTGGCGTACTCGAGAGCGTTCAGATAGCCCGTGCTCAAGGTGCCCATCGATTTGGCCCCGATCGTCATCCTGGCCCCTTCGATGACCCGGAACATCTGCCGGATGCCCTCGTGTCTGTCACCGACGAGGTATCCCACGGCCGGCTCGTCCACTCCGAAGGCCAACTCGCACGTCGCCGAGCCCTTGAGCCCCATCTTCCTTTCCAGCCCGGTGGCGTAGACGCCGTTTCGCCTGCCAAGTGAGCCGTCCTCGTTGACCAGGAACTTGGGCACCACGAACAGGGAGAGGCCCTTGGTCCCCGGGCCGGCGCCTTCGGGACGCGCCAACACCAGATGAATGATGTTCTCGGCTGCGTCGTGCTCGCCCCCGGTGATGAAGCGCTTCACGCCCTCGATGTGCCAGGTCCCGTCGCCCTGGTCGATCGCCTTGGTCGTCCCGGCCCCGACATCAGAACCGGCATCTGGCTCGGTGAGGACCATGGTCCCCGCCCATTGCCTGTCGATCCAGAGACGGGCGAAGTCCTTCTGTTCCTCGGTCCCCTCCTCGAAGAGCACCCTCGCAAACAACGCTCCCCCGGAATAGAACTGCACAGTGGTATTGGCAGCGAGGAGCATCTCCTGAATCGACCAGATCACGGATGGGGGAAAGGGCGTGCCACCCATCTCCTCGGGAAGGCTGAGACGATCCCAACCGCCGTCGTGGAAGGCCCGAATGCTTGCCTTCACCGATTCGGGGAGGGCGATCTCGCCGTCCACCAACTCCAGGGGTATGCGGTCCTGATCCACGTATGAGGCTGCAAAGTCCTGCCGCGCCAGTCGCTCCATCTCGACGAGGACATCACGAGCTGTCTCTTCGTCGAGATCCGACCATGTGCCTTTGCCCAGGTATTCCTGGATCCGGTGCAACTCGAAGAGGTTGAATTCGATGTCGGCAAGGTTCGAGCGGTAGTGGCTCAAGGTGTGCCCTTTCTCAGCAGCTCTCATTCTCCTATTTGAGTGTTGACTCTAATTTGAATCTTCACTCAACGGTAGGGCCGAATGGCCTACTCTGTGCCGATGCGATACAGGGCAGGTCTCGAGACCAGGGATCGAATCCTCGGCGCCACGCGACAGTTGATCGCCGAGTCCGGTCTCGAGGGGACGACGATCAAGGCAATCTGTGAACGGGCCGGGGTCCTGCCCGGCTCCTTCTACAACCTCTTCGAGAACAAGGAGCAGGCGATAATCACGGTCGTGCGCGAGGCGATCGAGGCAATCGACCCCGACCCCGAGCACGTGGGCAGCCACGACACCCTGGCCGACCTGGTTGAGGCATACATCAGGTTCGTCACTGATGAGGCAGACCTGGCCAGCGCCTACATCGCCATCGCCGTTTCGGGGGGACGAAGCAAGGGGGCCATCCGGGGCCGCTTCATCCGCCACCATGAGATGCGGGTGGAGCGTTTCGCCGCTGCGATCCGACGGCAGCACCCGGGTCTCGACGGTGCTGAGTCGACACGGCGGGCCGAGACATTGGTGTCGGCGCTCAACGGGATAACCCTCCACGGGGTGTTGGACCCGAATTTCGACTTCCCAACCCACGCCCGAGCACTACTCGGCGACACGCTTACCCTGCACTGATGCAATTCGGCATCCAGACACGGGGAACCTATGAAGAGCTCCTGGACTTGACCCGATGGGCCGAGTCCCGGGGCGCGGAGTCTTTCGCCCTTCCCGACCACTACCTGTCTCGCGGGGATGAGACGACCCCCGCCCTGGACAATCTGGTCGTCCTGGCCGGATTGGCCCGGGAGACAGACTCGATAGGGCTCGCCTGTCTCGTCTCGCCGGTGACATTCCGTCATCCCGGCGTCCTCTACAAGATGGGAGTGACGCTCGATGAGATGTCCGGCGGCCGGTTCACCCTAGGGCTCGGCGCAGGGTGGATGGACGAGGAGTTCGAGCTGTTCGGTCTTCCTTATCCCGACCTCAAGACGCGCATGGAGATGTACGAGGAGGCGATGGCCTACCTACGGGCCGCGATCACGCCGGGCGCCCACGGATTCAAGGGATCCCACTACGAGCTGGCCGAGTTCGACCCCCACCCGCATCCGATCAACCTGAGGATCATGGGCGGGGGCGCCGGAAAGCCCAAGTCACAGCGGATCACTGCTCTGTATGCCGACGAGTACAACGTGTATGCCCGCCATCCCGAGGTCTTCGCTGAGATCCGCGAGTCGACGCGCCGCCAGGCCGCCGAGGCAGGAAGGGACCCCGACTCGATCAAGTGGACGTCGGCCGGGCCCGGCCTGGCCGCCAAGAAGGAGTCTGACTACCGGCGCATCCTCGAGTCGCTCGCCGAGATGACCGACCAGTCGCCGGACCACATCGAGGAGGTCTATGAGGAGCGCGGCTACCCGCACGGGTCGGGCTCCAAGGCGTCGGAGATGGTCGCCGCGCTGGGCGAGGCCGGGTGTGAGCTCTACTACATCCAGATGTTCGCCCGCGACCGCACCTCCTATGACCTGATCGTTGACGCCTACACCGCCTAACTACCGTTCTGTGCGGATTTTCGAGCCAAATCGGGCCGTAAACCCGCACAGAAAGGTCGATTGGAGGGCATTTTCTTGAGATTTTCGATGATGAACGAGCCCCATTTGGGCGGCACCTACGACCAACAGCTGGCAGCTGCTCGCTGGTCTGAAGCCGAAGGGTTGATCTCATACGCCCGATGCGACCACCTCCTCTCCGGTAGGGAGCCCACTCCCGCAGCCACCGACGCCTTTGCCGTGCTCGCCGGCCTGGCGCGGGAAACCGAGAAGATCCGTCTCTGCGTCCTGGTGTCCCCGATCACGTTCCGCCATCCAGCTGTGATCGCCAAGAACGCGGCCACCATCGACCAAATGTCCGGCGGGCGGCTCGACCTCGGTGTGGGGACCGGGTGGATGGACCTCGAGCACAACGCGCTAGGCATCCCCTTCCCTGACTGGGGAGAGCGCTGGGAGCGCTTCGAAGAGGCCCTCGACTATCTCGACGCCGCCTTCGCAGAAGGCAAGGGTTTCTACCAGGGGAAGCACTACTCGCTCGACGCTGACGTCAAACCCAAGCCGACCGGGCTCCGCCTCGTAGTGGGAGGCAGCGGACCCAAGCGAACACCAACAATCGCCGGTGAGAGAGCCGACGAGTACAACTTCTTCTTCTGCCCACCGGAAGAGGCAAAAGCCAAGATCGACGTGATGCGGGCGGCGGCTGGGGATCGTGACGTCGAGGCAACCATGATGGGATCGGCCCTCGTGGCCCGAACCGACTCTGAGTACCGCGAAGAGTTGGCCCGTGCTGCCGCCGAGAACAACCTGGAGCCCGATGATCTCGAGGCCCGCATGAAGGCGCGGGGCTACCCGATTGGAACCCCGACTCAAGCTGCGGAGACGATTGCTGCTCTCGAAGAGGCCGGGGTCCAGCGAATCTACGTCCAGTGGCTCGACCTGGACCGATCAGACCGGATGTTCGAAACCATCGAGATTCTTCGTGGGGGCTGACCTCCCGGCGGCCTCACAACGCTTGCTGGAGGCGGTGCCCGATCTCGAAATCGACATCCATTTCTTTCCCGAAGGCACCAAGACCGCCGAGGACGCGGCGGCCGCCATCGGGTGCCCGGTGGCCGCCATCGTGAAGTCATTGGTATTCGTCGCAATTGGCGACGGGGTCGAAGAAGCGGTCCTGGCGTTGGTCCCGGGTGACCTGAAGCTCGACACTCGCAAACTCGCTACTGCCGCAGGGGCTGTCTCGGCGCGCATGGCGACACTCGACGAGGTCCGCGATGCGACCGGCTATGCCGCGGGCGGAACCCCGCCGTTTGGCCACAAGCGTCCCCTCCGCGTGTTTGCCGATCCGGCGCTGCGCCGAAACGACCCAGTGTGGGCTGCTGGGGGCACACCCCAAACCGTGTTCCCGATTGCGCTGGACGACCTGGATCGGCTGGCGTCACCGATCTGGCGAAACGTTGCGTCCGACGCCTGACAGCGGGGTCCGCTAACTTCCGCCGCCGGAGATATGCGCCACCCAAACGCACTTCGGCTGGTTGTGGTCCTGTCGTTGGTGGCTGCCTGTGGACAGCCGGTGGCAACCACGCAGACATCCTCACCAACCACCACCCTTGCCCCCACGACCACAGAACTACCGCCCACCACGTCCACGACCGAGCCGGTCTCCACCACCCAGGCCACAGCCGTGCGAGCCTTCGACTTCGACGTGCCGTTCACCGCGGCGATCCCAGCCGAATGGCGAATAGCATCCGAGAGCTCACGCAGAATCCTTTACCTCGAGAGGGGCAGCAGCATCATTGTCTTCTCGACCTACGGCCCCGAGACCGTCGAGGAGTGGCGCACCACACTGACCGGGGAAGCCGGGCTGGTCTCGTCCGAGCCGACGGAGGCCCCGATCGACGGCGCCGCGGGTTTCTGGCTCGACGTGTCACTTTCGGAGGAGGCCACGAACGAGGGTTGTTTCGGCACGGACCCTTGTGTTGTGTTGATCAGCGATGCCCAAGGGTGGGTTGTATTCGAAGGATTTCCGAATCGGATCTGGGTGGTCGACGTCGAGGGTGAGGTGGTGTTTATCGCCGCAGAGGCAGCTGAGGGCCAGTTCGCCGACGTCGTCGCCGAGGTGGAGGCACTGCTGGCGACGCTGACCTGGAACCCTTGAGAAACGCGGCGAGGGTGATCCTCAACATTTTCCCTACGGGCATAGTGGAAATACCATGGGCGGGTGACCGAAAACGCACCCCTCCTACAAATCGAAAGCCTCCATGTGTCCGCGGGGGATGTTGAAATCCTCAAGGGCGTCGACCTCACGGTGAACAAGGGCGAGGTCCATGCGCTCATGGGGCCCAACGGCTCGGGCAAGTCCACGCTGGCATCGGTGCTGATGGGCGATCTGCTCAACTACGAGGTGACCGAGGGCCGCGTCATCTACAAGGGCGAAGACATCACCGACAAACCGCCGACCGACCGTGGCGCAGCCGGAATCTTCCTCGCTTTCCAGCACCCCGAAGCAATTCCGGGCGTTTCCGTGATCCAATTCCTGCGCCAGGCCCTCTCCAACCGGACCGGTACCGACCTGACCGTGCTGGAGTTGCGTCTGAGGGTCATGGATGTGATGAATGATCTTGGGATCGAGTCGTCCTTCGCAGACCGCTACCTGAACGAGGGATTCTCGGGTGGTGAGCGAAAACGCAACGAGATCCTGCAGATGGCCGTGCTCGAACCAGAGCTGGCGATCATGGACGAGACCGACTCCGGTCTCGACATCGATGCTCTCCGAACAGTCGCCGACGGCATCAACAAGCTCACCGGACCGGAGCGCGGGTTCTTGATCATCACCCATTACCAGAGGCTTCTCGACTACATCACGCCCGATCACGTCCACATCTTCATGGACGGCCGGATCCTCGAAAGCGGTGGGCCTGAGCTCGCCGTGA
>JAWWBL010000060.1:0-9628 GCA_033720975.1 Acidimicrobiia bacterium
CGGGTCTTGGCGGTGTCGTCGGGCAAAGGTGGCGTGGGCAAATCGTCGGTTTCGGCCAACCTGGCGGTGTCACTCGCCAGGCAATCGAGATCGGTCGGAATAGTGGACGGGGACATTTGGGGCTTCTCCGTCCCGTCGATGATGGGGATCGCCACACCTCCGCTGATGATCGGGGGCTCGATCGTCCCTCCCGCGAGCTATGGCGTGAAGGTCATGTCGATGGACTACTTCGTGGGCGAGGACAAAGCGGTGATATGGCGGGGCCCGATGCTCCACAAGGCGATCGAGCAGTTCCTGAAAGATGTCTTCTGGGATCGCCTGGATTATCTGATCGTCGACATGCCACCAGGGACCGGTGATATCGCAATCTCGATGTCGCAGTTCCTACCCCGCGCCCAGGTCCTGCTGGTCACAACGCCCCAACCAACCGCCCAGCGTGTGGCGCGTCGGGCAGCCCTCATGGCAGCAGAGGTCGACCAAGAGGTCATCGGCGTGGTGGAGAACATGTCCTGGTTCACAGGGGATGACGGGAAGAGATACGAGATCTTCGGTGCGGGCGGGGGAGAGGCTCTCTCCCGGGACCTCGGGGTCGATCTGATGGCACAGGTGCCTTTACTTCCAGCGATGGGGCGTGGCGCCGACGAGGGCCACCCGGTGGCTCTTGCCGCCCCCGGATCCGAGGCAGCCGCGGCCTTCGATCAGCTTGCGTCTGCAGTCGAGTCGAAGAAGCCCCGGGTGCGAACCAACCCGGCCCTGGTGATCAAATAGATTCGAGCCCGGCCCGGAACATCCCGGCCATCTCCGCGACGTGATCCGAGGTCATGATCAGCGGGGGAGAGACTTGAAGCGCGCCTCCGCCCATCGCCCGGGTCAGAACACCGGCCCCACGACATGCCGCCGCAGCCCGTGCTGGAAGGGCCTCGTCGTCTCCCACCTTCAGCTGAACCGCGGCGAGAGCGCCAACACCTCTGCGTATGTGATCGACTACGTCCAGATCTTCGAGCGGTGCGAGTGCGGTGTATAGCTCCTCCTCGAGCTCGGCCGCTCTCTGTAGAAGCCCCTCCCTCTCGATTATCTCCATCACCTTCAGACCCGCAACGCACGCCGTGGAATGGCCGGAGTAGGTGTATCCATGGCGGAACGTAAGCCCAGCTGTGCTGTAGAACGGCTCGGCGACATGGGAGGCTGCAACCACGCCGCCCAGAGGCGCGTAACCACAGGTGACGCCTTTGGCGAAGGTCATCAGATCCGGCTCGAGGTCGTACAACCCGGCGGCAAACCAGTCTCCTACCCGCCCGAACCCGGTGATGACCTCGTCGGAGATGTAGAGCCCGCCGGCGTCCCGCATGAGCTGCCTGACCGACTTCAGGTAGTCGGTTGAGACCGGTCGGATGCCGCCGGCGCCAATGACCGCCTCGACGAAGATTCCTGCGACACGGTCGGCTCCGGCGTGATCGATGGCCTTCTCGACGGCCTCGTGGTCGTCGTAAGGCACCAGCACGATGTCGGAAACGAGGTCGCCGCCGTAGCCGAGGCGATTCGGCTCCATCCCACCTAGAGACGTGCCGTAGGTGTGCATTCCGTGATAGGCCCACTCGCGGGCGATGAAGACCGTCCGCTCCGGCTGCCCGATGGCATTGAAGTAGCGTCTTGTCATCTTGGCGGCCGTGTCAACCGCGTCGGAGCCCCCCGATCCGAAGAAGACCTTGGACCCCGGGTCGGGCGACACAGATGCGATACGGTCGGCGAGGTCCATCGGTGGCCTCGTGGCGTAGTCATAGAAGGTATGGAACGCCGGGAGCTTCCTTGCTTGGGCTTCCATGGCGTCGATGATCTCATCGCGGCCGTAGCCAACGTTCATGTACCAGAGGGACGCACCGGCATCCAGGTAGCGCCGTCCCTCTTCGTCGTAGACGTAGACGCCTTCGCCCCGGTCGACGATGAACCGTTGATGCTGGACCGCCGTCATGTCACCGAAGGGATGCCAGAAAGAGCTCATTGCGCCGAGGCTAGCTCTGTGTGTCGTGAGCAACATCGGCCAAGGAGTCGAGCAAACGCCTCACCTCGGGCTCGGTTCTCAGGCGATACACGTCGGCATGTGCCCAGGTGCCGTCGGCAAGGCACTCCTCGTACTTGGCTCGGACGTGATCAAACCTGGTCCAGGCCCAGACGATGATGTTCTTGTAGGGATCCCGTGAGTAGAGGTTTGTCCACGGCTCGCGGTTTCCGTTCCACAGCACCTCGCGGGTCAGCACGCGGCGGAGGGTTCTCCCGATCACCCGCCCCATCACAACTCTGCGAGGCGGGTCGAGCCAGACCACGGTGTCGGCAAGGGGCCAGATCAATTCGGACGCCCCATGGCTGGTGTAGTTGCCATCGACGACCCAACGGTCCTGGTTTGTGAACCGGGATATCTCCTTGCGAAAATCCTCGTCCGAAGGGTGTTTCCATCCTTCCAGATGATGCACAGCATCGAGTTCGAGAACCGGCACTCCCAGTGAGTCGGCGATCTTCCGGCTCATGGTGGTCTTGCCCGATCCGCTGTTTCCCACGACCACGACCCGGTCCATGCCCCGGATTGTGCCAGCGACGGGTCGCAAGGCCATGGAGCCGGTAGCGTGATGTCGATGTTTGGTGGAAAGCTTCGTGTTCTCGAGGTCTACGGCGATTCCGGCGACTTCGGACGGGCTCACGGAGCCACCTGCCGCGACATGATCCGCAAGTACCTGGAGACAAGGATCGAGCTGACCTACCAGGAGCCTTGGAGCGGCGGTGTAGTCGACCGCGATCTGATCCTCGAAACCGCAGAAGAGACGCTCCCGCACCACGAGGCCTACTCACCGAGCCTCTACGCGGAAATGGTCGCGATGGCCCATGAGGCGGGAATCACGCCGGCCGAAGCCGTGGTGGTGGGCGGATTCACAGATCTGGTCGACGTGGTCCGGGCCCGGGTGGGCAGCGGTCCCGTGGAGCACAATTGCTCCGCTGTGATCAACCCGATCGGCGGCTTCGTCGCCCAGACCTGGGACATGCACGCCTCGGCGGGAGAGTTTGTGATCATGCTCAAGCTCGATCCCCTCGCCGGGCCCGACATGGTGATCCAAACCACAGCGGGATGCCTGGGCCAGATCGGGATCAATGAGGCGGGCATTGCCGTCGGCATAAACAACCTCACCTCGATGGGGAAGCCCGGCGTCACCTGGAACTTCGTCGTGCGCAAGGCTCTGGAACAGGCCACCCTCGACGCCGCCGTCAAGGTGATTCTCGATGCCGAGCTTGCCGGGGGGCACAATTTCCTGCTCATGGGCCCCGACGGTGAGGGAGCCAACGTCGAGGCGATGCCGGGACACAAGCAGGTGACGCGGGTCCGCGACAAGCCGTTCGTCCACACCAATCATTGTCTGGACCCGGTGACCGCCAGTGAGCATGCTGACCGGCTCCAGGTGCACGTTGATGACAGCATCGAGCGTCTCCGCCTCTCTCAGCTTCACGCCGGAGATCTGGAGGCGTTTTTTGGGCACGAGCGGATCTCACGCCGTGTTCAGAGTCACGACGAGGTCGGGACCTGCGGGGCCGTGATCATGGAGCCGACAGAGAGGCGCATGAGATCGGTGTGGGGCATACCTGGCGACAACCCGTGGGAGACCTTCCAGCTCTGAGCGGGAGCTCAGACCCCCATCTTGCGCTCGGCCATCCCGTTGAGGAGCTCGAGAACCACCCTGTTGGCCAGGTATGCGGTCTGCTCACCCGGCCCGTCATAGGGGGGCGAGACCTCTACGACGTCGGCACCGAGGACATTGAGCTCCTTGGCCAGACGGCGGACCGTGTCGAGGAGCTCCCGGGATCCCAGGCCTCCTGGCTCGGGTGTCCCGGTGCCCGGGGCGATACCAGGGTCGACGACATCGATGTCCACTGAGATGAATACGCCTTTGGCGCCACCTTGAAGCGAATATTCAACGGCTTCGTCCACGACGTCGGCGAGCCCCTTGGTCACGATGTCGGTCATCAGGTAGGAGCGCATCTTCTGCTCGCCCATCCACTCGACAACTTCCGGTTCTGGCCAATAGCCGCGCAACCCGATCTGGACGAACCTGTGACCGGGGACGGCTCCTGACTCGATGAGCCTGCGCATCGGGGTGCCGTGCCCCAGCAGGGAGCCGCTCTGGGTGAACCCGGTGTCGGCGTGTGCGTCGAAGTGGATGAGAGCAACCTCGCCGAACCCGTGGGCCCTGGCTACCCCGAGGGCGTCTGGCCATGTGATTGTGTGATCCCCTCCGAGGATGATCGGCACCTTCCCGGCACGGGCAACGTCGGTGACCACGTCGGCGATTCGGTCGATGGACAGCTCGAGCTCGCCGGGTCGAACGTAGACATCGCCGATGTCGACCACGCCGAGGGTCCGCAAGGGGTCGATGCCCGTCGGCAGATGGGGCCGATACCCGTCCATCGCTCCGTAGTCGGCGTTGCGGATTGCGTCCGGTCCGAACCGGGCGCCTGGGCGATATGTGGTTCCCCAGTCGAAGGGCGCCCCCACGATCACTACGTCGGCGTCTCCCATTTCGTCGGGTGTGACCGCGGGACAGCCGAGGAACGACCGACGGGAGGCGAAGGAGATGTACTCGGCCGAGGCGAACGGGACCTGGGTTCTGCGCTCCTCGTAGGGGGTGTACATGGGCCCAGTTACGCTAACTGGACTTTGGCCGCGTAGGGAGCATGACCCCAGGACAGATAAGAAGCACGTATCTGACTTTGACGTTGCTGGAGACGGCGGCGCTCTCGCTCATATGGGGGGTCAACACCCTGTTCCTGCTCGATGCCGGGTTGTCGATAACCGAGGCGTTCATCGTGAACGGTGCGTTCTCGGCTGGCTACCTCCTATTCGAGGTTCCGACCGGGGTCATCGCCGACTCCGCGGGCCGTCGCGCCTCTTACCTGCTCGGTGCAGTCACCCTGCTCGTGGCGACCGTTGGCTACTACGTCCTCTGGTCCGTCGAGGCTGGGCTCGCCGCGTGGGTTGTGGTCTCGTTGGGCATCGGCCTCGGATTCACGTTTTTCTCCGGAGCCACCGAAGCATGGGTAGTGGATGCACTCCACGCCACGGGATTCGATGGCGAGATCGAGGACGTGTTCGGAGCGCGGCAGGCCGCATACGGCTTTGCCTTCCTCATCGGGATTCTTCTCGGCGGTCTCCTTGCCCAGATCAACCTGGGGGTGCCATATCTGGTGCGCAGTGTGGTGCTGCTAGCCCTGATCGTCTTCGTTGTAATGCGAATGCGGGACATCGGCTTCGAACCGGATCGGAGCCAGACCGTGGGCGAGGGTGTGAAGCGGATCCTGCGCAATTCGGTGGAGCACGGTTTCAGGAACAGGCCCATGAGGCTCCTCATCCTCGGTGCGCCGTTCACAGTCGGCGTGTTCTTTTGGGTCTTCTACGGCTTTCAGCCCTATGTGCTCGAGCTCGCCGACGACCAAGGTGCGGTGTACCTGGCTGCTGTGGCGGCCGCAGTGTTTGCCCTGGCACAGATGGTGGGCGGCTGGTCGGTCTCGCGGGTGAGACGGCTATTCCGGCTCCGCACCACCATCCTCGCCGTGGCGCTGGGGACTGGCGTCGTGGCGATGATTGGTATCGGACTGGCTCAACAAATGCCGCGTCCTTTGGGCCTTTGGGTCGCCGTCGCCCTATTCGGGACGGTTGCGTTTGCCGACGGCGTTTTCAACCCCGTCCGTCAGGCCTATATCAGCGAGATCGTCCCTTCGGAACAGCGAGCCACAGTCCTCTCCTTCGACGCGATGATGGGGGATGGGGGCGGCGTAATCGCCCAACCGGCATTGGGTAGGGTCGCCGACGTCTACTCGCTCGGAGTGGGATACGTGGTCGCCGGGATCGTCTACTCCATTCGAATTCCGCTGGTCATTGCCGTGAGGCGAATGGGCCTTGGCGCCGACCGCGCCAACAGCGCCGAGGACGCAGTCGCGGACTGAACCGTGGCATCATGGGGTCGTGGCTGAGCACGTCGATGAGAACGGGATGACACACGCGGCCCGGATGGGCCGGGCCATCATCCGCGGGGTGATCGTTGGTTTCCCGGCGTGCATCATCGGCCTGACGCTCGCGGTGTGGGCCATCACTGACCTCGACCTGGCCGACAGCTTCGCCACTGCGATCCTTCCCGGGATCCTGCTTGGTGGGTTTGCCGGCGGGTTTGCCGGGGTTGCAGCGACCATGGAGTGAGCTGATGATTCGCGTGGCTATTTCCGGCGCGGGCGGAAAGCTGGCGTCGGCAGTCATCGGGGCGGTTTCGTCCGCCGATGACCTGGAGCTGACGACCCTCTACAACCCCAGCCGCGAGGGCGCCGAGATCGAGGGCCGGGAGATCGCGGGTTCCCACGATCTGGTCACAGCCGATGTCGTAGTGGAGGCTGCACCTCCCGACGCGGTTGAGACCAACCTTCGACTATGGCGAGACCTCCAAGTCGCCACCGTGGTGGGCACCTCCGGGTTCACGTCCGAGAAGCTCGATGACCTCCGGGAGATGTGGGGTACCGCCTCGCCGTGTCTGGTAGTGCCGAACTTCTCTATCGGTGCCGTCTTGATGATGAGGTTTGCCGCTGAGGCCGCTTCACATTTCGAAGCGACCGAGATCATCGAGCGCCACGGTCCGATGAAGTCGGACGCTCCATCGGGCACTGCCCTCGCCACCGCCATGGGTGTAGGTGCCGCCGGAGGCCGCTCGTCGGACACCATGGGAGAGCTCGTCTCAGGCGCCAGGGGAGGGGAGGTGGAGGGCATAAGGATCCATTCCCTTCGCATGCCGGGTGTCATCTCCCAGCAGGAGGTGGCAATGGCCAACACCGGGGAAGTGCTCTCAATCTCCCATGTCTCGACCAGTTACGAGTCATTCGCCGGCGGCGCGGTCGCGGCGATCCGCGGGGTCCGGTCACTTCCTGGCGGGATACACGTCGGTTTGGAGGCCGTGCTTTGATGTAGGCCTGATGGCCAAGGTTCACGGAGGACAGATCGTCGCCCGCGCGCTGAAAGCCGAGGGCGTGGACACCATCTTCACACTCACCGGCGGTCACATCGTCCCTATCCTCGACGGTTGTGTCCAGGAGGGGGTAGATGTCGTCGATGTCCGTCACGAGCAGACCGCCGGGCACGCCGCCGAGGCATATTCCAGACTGACCGGACGGCTCGGTGTGGCCGTTGTCACTGCGGGGCCGGGGGCCACCGGGACCGTGACTGCTGTCGCAACTGCACTCCAGGCTTCGACCCCGATGCTGGTGATCGCGGGCCGTCACATGATCCGTCAGGAGAAGCGTGGTGGTCTTCAGGAGATGGATCACCCGGAGATCTTCAAACCCATCACTCACTGGGCTTCCACCGTTTTCGACGTCGACCGGCTCGCCGACCACTTGCAGACTGCAGCGAGCCGCGCCTTCAGTGGCCGGGGAGGGCCCGTGTTCGTGGACATCCCGATGGATGTCCAGTTCGACATGATCGAGGAGTCTGCCGTAACCATCGCCTCTCGACAGGCTGTGCCGGTGTCTGGAGCCGACGATGACACACTCGACCGCATCGTGGCTGCTCTCGTCAGGTCCGAGCGGGTCATGATCTTCGCCGGCGAGGCGCCGGCGGCGGGGCACGAAGGCGACCTCACCCGGTTGGCAGAGGTTCTGGAGGCCCCGACATACCTGAACAGTCGTGCCCGGGGATCCCTGCCCCACGACCATCCCCTGCTCGGCAACCGCGCTAGGTCACGGGCGATGGCGGGGGCAGATGTGGTTCTGGCCTTGGGGGTCGATTGGGACTTCAGGACGAACTATGGCGAGAAACTCAAACCGGACATCACTCTGATCCACGTTGATCGTGACCCGGCCAAGATCGGCTGGAACCGCAAGGCAGAGATCGGAGTGCTGGCAGACCCTTCTTCCGTTGTCGCCCAGTTGCTCGATAGGTCTCCAGAGATCGGCAGGACCGGGACACCCGTCTGGACCAAGGAGATCATGGAGGCGGAGTCGGCCAAGTCGGAGGAGGCCCGAGCCGCCTCACTGGACGACTCGTCCCCTGTCATGCCTGAGCGATTTGCCAGGGAGGTAGCCGAGTTCTTCGGCCCGGACGCCGTGGTTGCCGTTGATGGCGGCGACATCGTGTCCACCACCGCTCGATGGCTCCAAACCTCCACACCTGGTCATGTGCTCGACCCAGGTCCACTGGGCACCCTCGGGACCGGCCCCGGCTACGCCATCGCAGCAAAGACGGTGTTCCCCGAGCGAAGGGTGGGCATCGTCTTCGGCGACGGCGGATTCGGGTTCAATGGCATGGAATACGACACCATGGTGCGGCTGGGCCTGCCGGTGATCGGTGTGGTGGGCAACGACGGTGTCTGGTCGAACATCAAGACGTTCCACACGATGTTCTACCCGGACCGCGTAGTGGCAGCTGACCTCGGTGTGCGGCCTTACCACGACATGGTCAGCGGGCTCGGAGGCCATGGCGAGTTTGTCAGCGATCCTGCCGAGATCCGGCCTGCGCTGGAGAGGGCCGAGGCCTCCGGGCTTCCGTCACTAGTCAACGTCCATCTCGCCGAGACGATGCGAATGTCGTCCAACTACTCGCAGTAGGCGAGCTCAGCCGTCGAGGCCATGGAGGTCGTCGGGAACGTCCACGGCGTGCTCTCTAAGCACCTCGAGTGGCAGGATCTCGAGCACGCGCTCGTTGGTCGCGGCCAGGACCACGGGAGCCGCTTGCCCGTCCTGGGCGGCGCGGAGCCAGTTGAGAGCGGTCACACACCATCGATCACCCGGGACGAGCCCCGGGAATCGGTAGATGGGTGCGGGAGTGATCAGGTCGTTCCCGATTCGAAGTTGATGATCGAGAAACTCCCTTGTCACGACTGCGCATATCGTGTGGCTGCCCGTGTCACTTTGGTCCGTATGACATGAGCCGTCGCGGCGCCACCCGGTCAGCGGTTCGATCCCGCACGTCTCCAACTCGCCGCCGAGGACGTTACGCGCCGTCATAGGGGCATTATGCCGGGCCGCCTATCGTCTGCCGGGTGAGGTTGGTGGCATTCATCAGGGCTGTGATGGTCGGAAGGGAGGGGTTGCATCGACAGGTGATATTGGACACCTTCCGGAAGGCAGGGGCTACGGACCCGGTGTCACATCTCGCGACGGGAAACGTGTCATTTGACCTCGATCCGACGCGGATCGACGATCTTGCAGCCAAAGTCGAAGACGCCATGACCGAGGTGGTGGGACGGGATATCGAAGTCTTCATCCGCACCCTCGACGCGCTCGAGGCGGTGGACGCGGAAGCCATCTACGCCACAGCACCCTTCGAGCCGCTTCACCGTCTCGTGACATATTTCAACGAGCCACCCGCCTTCGGCTCGGCCGAGATTCCCGGCTTGATTCAGAAAGGGCGCACTGCGGTATTGGCCATTGATGGGCTCGATGTCTACAGCGTCGCCCGTGAACTGGACGGGCAGATCGGCGCGCCTGGAGGGATCCTCGAAAAACTGAGCGGACAGCGGGTGACGACCCGTGCCTGGTCGACGGTCCAGAAGATCATCGACAAGAACAGCTAGGCCGCGTGCTCAGATGCGGGCGCGTACCGAGCGCACCA
>JAWWBL010000061.1:0-9601 GCA_033720975.1 Acidimicrobiia bacterium
GGCCAGAGCCCCAAAACCGGCGATCGCAAGAGAGATGGCGACGACACCGTGCATCACCGAGCCGCTGATATTCACGATCGCCACCCGTCGAAACCTCAGCGACCGAATCAAGTGACTTGATGGAATTCGCGATGTAAGACTGAACGGGAGTATCAGCGCCGAGGTTGCCACCAAGGGAGCCGCATCCTCGGACCCCGCAAGCATGGCCGCAGGCGTCGACACGAGTAGGACCAGACCTCCAGCTAAGACTCCCAGGCCTAACGAGGTCCAAAAGAATGTGGAGAAGGCAACGCTATCCAGCGACTCACGACGGACCAGCGCGGCACCCAATCCGACGCTTGTGAGGAGGTCGAACATCGTCACCACGAGAACCGTTATTGCGACTAGCCCAAACTCCGCATCAGTCAATAGACGCGCTAGCACGGCCGTAGTAACGATGCTCGTGACTTGCAGGACAACGCTTCTGACCGCCCCCCACCGACCCCCTGACATAGCGTGGGCCGTGAAGGAACTCGGGTCGGGAGCCGAAGAGTCGGTCAAGATTCCATGGACAAGTCTCTACCGGGCGACCGCGAGCCGCCTAGCAATTGCAGCGACACTAGGCGTCATGGGCCTGCGTAACCTCGCAGTCGTCGCCTGACCTCTTCTTCCATCACCAGACCCCGCTTCAAACGGCCAGAAAACCAAAGACGCCCGTCGCTAAGTTGGATCGGGAATCGATGCATCAGATGCTGGTCATGGGACGTCGAACTCCTCATACCAGGAGATCCCAAAGCGGCTGTTGCATACCGACTGCGGACAATTCTGTCTCCCTCTGGGGACCAATACCCCCAAGGGTAAGCAAAGTGTTCAACGCGCACGCCGAGGCGTTCCGCGATGAGTCCGTCGCTAATCCTCAGCTCTTCCTCGATAGCGTGTGAATCAAGATGGCGGAGGTCGCTGTGGTTGTGAGTGTGGGAACCAACCGTGAGCAGCCCGGACTCGAGCATTTGTAGGACCGACCTCCATTCGACAGCGGCGACATCAGAATCGTCCCGACCTCTCTCGAGCAAGCCCGTTGAGAGGTAGATCACGAATGGGAATCGAAGGGCGGTCAAGGTCGGAAACGCGTTCTGGTGCACGCTTCGATAGCCGTCGTCAAAGGTCAAGACGACGAGCCGATCTGAATCGGGCTCGTACCATCTCTCCAACGCGGTGTCGAGACTGACAACCTCGCGATGCTCGGCCAGCCACTTCATCTGCCACTCGAAGTCGTCGACGCTCACTTCCATTTGGCGGCCCGTGTTCAAACCGACGCAGTGGTAAATGAGCACCCTCGGCCCGCGACGCGTGGGTAGGAGAAGGTCGACCGCGACAAAAAGACCCTTGGCCGCCGCCCGTACGAGGCTCATTCAGGCGCTCGCGGTGCTTACAGTCAACTCTTCGTCGGTGAGGACTGGAGCTGCGAGAAGCCCCAGGCGTTGGAGGGGCGCGATGTTCGGCTGTATTCCCTCGGTCCACACAGGATCCCAGCCTCGCGGCTGTTGATCGGCTCGACGCCACGGATAGACGAGTTTGGCCTCATCGGTCGAGCCCACGTGGAGGAGATTCAGCGAAATCTGGAACAGATGGGAATCCCTCAACTTCTCTTCAAGCCGGTGCGCCTCCTCCTCCTCGCTATCTGCCCTCGCCTCATGGAGCCTTTTTTCAAAGCCGTCTATCAGTTGCCGGACCAGCTCGACATTGATTTTGTGAATAGTGTCCTTGTCCAGCCTTCGACCGTTGACCAGAAGCTGGACCGAGCCGCCCTCACTTCTCAGATGCCAAACAGTTGGCTGGCGACTGGTCCTTTCGATGTGCTGAGTAAAGAACTCTGCCGCTATCCAGTCGTTCAAAGCGCCTACGGGATCCCGTGGATCGCCGCCGAGCACCCGGGCAAACTCAGAAGCCAAGCCGATTCCATCTTCTTTCCCCAGCTCGTCGCACAACTCAAGGACCAACTGATCACCAATGGATGGGTGTCCTTCCACGCTTTCCAGCGGCACGAAGCCATGCTTGACGACCAAATCAATGGCGAGGGCCGTCAGATTCGCCTGTCCCTTTGTGGCAGTCATGATGTCCTCAACGCGAGCGATGACATACTGGGCCACAGGCATATACGCCCGTCCGTTGTCGGTAGAGCGAAGGCTCTCAAGGACCTCAACTCCGAGGTTGTCCCTGTTGGTCGAGCTCGAATCGCCACGATCCAGGACCTGCGCTTGAACGAGTTCCTCGGCTAGATCTTTGAAGGTCCCGCCGGTGAGGAGATCAGATGCCTTGGCTCCCGGGAACGGATATCGGCTGAGTCGGTCTGTCGCCGACACCGAGCTCATCTTCTTGGAAATGTCCCGACGCCTGCGTTCCAGCCTCGGAAGGACCCGCTCACTGCCATGAATGGAGACGGCTCCGAGGGCCTCGACCCGCCGATGGGCCAGTTCGGAGACAACGGCCGCAACACCGGTAGAAGTCGCATCGCCAGGCGATAGAACCAGCAGGGCGCGCCCGACACGCTGGGCGACCACCTGCGCCACCGGGGATTTAGAGCTGCCTGCGACAATCAGCACCAGGTCGAACATCGATCCCGCTTCGTCGAGCAAAGCTCTGAACTGAGGGCCCGCCGCGGCATCCGCGGGAGACGCTGGGGCGGGACCGGCCGGTATGACGGTCAGATGGGCGCGGAGGCTAATGGCCCGGCTAAGGGTCTCTTGCAGTCCGCTCCGAAGGGCCTCCTCAGGCACGGAAGCGATCTGGAGAGCGGAGTAGAGCGTCGGCTCGCCCACATCGAACTCGCTGATCTGGGCGGGCGCCATGTAGTCGGCGTCGACCAGCAGGACTGATTTGCCTGCGCTGGCGAAGGAGGTGGCAAGGTCCGCGGCGATGGCATGCGTCGTCTCCGGATCCACCTTTTCTCCTATCAGCGCCACGGCGCTGCGCTCGCGACCAAGGACGCCCTCCAACGTGGTGCGCAGGGCTTGAATTGATCCCTTACGCCCGACCGCTCCAACAGAGTCGTACCAAGGGGCCCCAGGCATTGAAGATGTCTTGCGGAACGGAACTTCCGCCAGAACGGGAACCGGCAGGTCTTCGGGCAACCAGAACTCACGCCGGGCCCGGGCCACGAAGGCTGCCGCGAACACACCAAGTGCGAGGCCACCCAGGAAACCGACGATCCCGTTGACCATCGGGTTCAGAGGATCGGGGGTCAGATTGCGGAACGTGGCTGGCTCGAGCCGCCCGCCTCCCGACACTCCAAGACTTCGCAACGCGACTCTTGCGTAGTCGACGGAAAGCAGGTCGAGGCTGCGCTGAAGGCCATCTCTTCTCAGCTTGGCAGCCGCGGAGAGTGCGGCGACCGGCCGCGGTTGCAGGTTTGCCTTCTCTTCCAGGATCTCGGTGAGGATTGACTCCAAACGCTGCCGCTCCAAGGCATTGCTTCGCTGCTGCTCCTCGCTCGCAACGGCGTCGTTGACGGTGAGGGAGACGATCCGACTCTCCAAGGCTGCGATCTGCTGGTCAAGCAGATCATGTCGGGCCGCCAGAATCTGGTCCGCAGCGGACAGTCGCGGCTGCAATGACTCGATCTCCTCTTGGATCTCCAATGCCTGCGCCTCGTACTCGGCGAGCAATTCGTTGACATCTCCACCGACAACAGGATCGGTGTCGAAGTAAGCCTGGACCAGCTCGGTGGCGATCGCTAGTGCCGCGTCGCTGGACTCGCCGCGGGCGACGAAAACCAGGCGAGCCGAAGCTGTGTCGGCGAAGATCGATGAGCCCGGATACGTGGCGAGCAAATCCTCGGCGGCAAGGAGAGCCAACCCGCGAGCATCCTCTATCACCTCGCCGAGATCCTCTATTGACTGACCTTCGGCCGGGTCGAATCTCAGGGGGATGGCGGCCTCAAATAGGCCTGTGCGTTCGACGTTGGCCAGAGCCGTGAAGCCGACCGCGGTAGCACCGCCAATGATCGCCAGGAGCAGGACCACCCTCCACCTATGCCGGAGGACCCTGGAGAGCCGACTTAGCTCCATGAGGCGACGCGGCGGACCTCGCCGGGTTCGAGATCAAGCTCCGTTGAGAATCCGTCGAAATTCGCGTTGGCAACGGCAGTCAGTCGAGATAGGAGACTACGTGTGTCGCTTCCGAGCGCCGAGTCTTCCATCAAGGCGACCTCATTGAGTAGCACGTGCGCCTCCGGGACGTCCAGTCGCACCTCGAACACCTTCTCGTGGGAGGTTGGCATCATTGGGTCGAGTGCCAACATCTCCGATAGCTTTTCCCCAGGGCGTCGGCCTGTGTAGGTGATCTCTATGTCCCGATCGGGAGACAGGCCTGCCAGCCTGATCAAACGCCGGGCCAGGTCCTCGATGTTCACTGGCTCGCCCATGTCCAGAAGAAACACCTCAGACCCGTTGGCGAGTGCCGCGGCTTGAAGCACGAGCTGTACGGCCTCGTCGACAGTCATAAAGTATCTCGTCATGGCGGGGTCTGTCACAGTCACCGGACCTCCGGATTGGATCTGTGAGATGAACGTTGGTATGACGCTTCCTCTGCTGCCTAGTACGTTCCCAAACCGTACCGCCGAATAGACACAACCATCATCACGCTCATGACCCACCTGTGTCATCAGCTCCGCGACCCGCTTCGTCGCTCCCATCACCGAGCTGGGCGACACGGCTTTGTCGGTCGAGATGAGGACGAAGCGCTCCATACCATTGCGCGAGCCGGCCTCGATGACATTGCGTGTTCCTGCGATATTGGTGAGGACCGCCTCCTCGGGAAATTCCTCCAGAATCGGGACGTGCTTGAGGGCGGCTGCATGAAAGACGACGTCCGGCTGTACCGCTTCGAACACTCGCAGAACCTGCTCGCCGCGTCGCACATCCCCAAGGATCAGGTTCGTCGACCCTTCCCACTTGAGCCGAGCTTCGTGTAGCAGTGTCTCATCACGGTCTAGGGCCCAAACACCGCTTGGAGCGTATGACAGCACCTGGCGGACCACCTCTGAGCCAATCGAGCCACCCGCTCCAGTCACAAGGATCTTCTTCCCCTCGAGTATGGAAGCCACCTGCGTCAGGTCGGTGTCTACCGCGTCACGGACGAGTATGTCTTCGACCCGGATATCACGAACATCGACGGCGGTCGCGCCGTCTTGCATGATGTCCTGGGCCGCAGGGAGCACGCGCAATCGCACATCGACGTCGAGGCAAAGATCCACCACCCGTCTCAGCAGCCGTGCGTCGCTGCCGATGACAACCACCTCATCGACCTCGTATTCAGTGGCGATCTCACTTATGTCATCGATGCCACCCAGGACCTCGGCTCCGGCAAGGCGCCGCTTCTGGTGATTGCCTCCAGGGAGATCTCCGATGAACCCAACCACACGCCGCGGTCCACCAATTCTGGGTACCGAGCGCGCGAAGGTGGCAGCCTCCTGGCCGAGGCCGACGACGAGCACCCGGATGGCCTCGTCACCGATCTTCTTGAACGAGAACAGGCGAGAGCGGAATCGCACCATCCCCATCGCGAGGAGCGAGCCGAGGCCCCCCACTACCAACACGGAGTATGGGATGACGAAGCCCGTGAGCTCGCGGGCCATCCAGCTCAGCCCGATAAGGACAGAAGATGTGGCCGCATTGGCAACTGCGACCCGCATTGCCTCTGAGGTGCTTGCGTGCTCCCACACGTGACCATACGCACCGGCCAAGACGTTGGCGGCGAGGTGCAGCGCGATGATCACAGGCATCGCCAACATCAGGTCCGACCAGAATCCGGTCGTGTCGCCCACTAGCGGGTCGATCATGCGCAAGCCCAGACCAAGGGTGTAGGAGGCGACAACAACGAAGACGTCGACCAATGCGAAAGCGATGTCTGCCCTCACCCGCGAGGCCGCCGAGGCTATCGCCCCACCGGTAGTAGCTGCCCCGTTGTTGACCCCTTGCGCCACTTTGCCTCCCAAGCAAATCCCGCTCCGCCGGGGCCAAACACTATCAAAGTGGGGCAAACACCGAAAGTGGAAGTTGAGCACTTTCCGTGCTCGGGGCAGAATGGGGTCTGAGCCGGTTCGCTTGCTCTTGTCACCCGAGGTGGGATCGGGCAAGCTCGGCGGAGTTGATGACCCGAGGTGGGCGGATGAGAGCAGTGGTGACCGGTGCGGCCGGATTCCTAGGCCGTCATGTCGCGCGCCAATTGGTTGACAGCGGTTGGAACGTCGCCGGTTTTGATCTCAGCACCATCGACGAGTCGAGAGTGGAGCAAATAGGGGGCGACCTGACCGACCAGGCTTCCGTCGGAGACGCGCTGGCCGGCTCCGATGTGGTGTTCCACATTGGAGCCGTCGGTGACGTCTACCTCGCCGGGGACCAACCCGAGCTTGCTGCGACAGTCAACGTGGTGGGCACAGCGAACGTCGCACAAGCCGCCGTACATGTAGGGGCACGGGTCGTATATGCCTCCACCTGGGAGGTGTACGGCGAGCCGATATCGGAGCCGGTCGACGAAGAACATCCCACCAACCCCGACCATCCCTACAGCATCACCAAGCTCGCCGGCGAGTCTTTGCTGCTCGCGGCCTGTCGGCTCCAGGGGTTGGATGCGATCGCCCTTCGGCTCGGGACCGCGTATGGCAGCGGAATGCGCGACAACTCGGTGTTCTCCATTTTTCGAAACCGCGCCATGCGAGGAGAGCCGATCACGATTCAAGGTGACGGATCACAAACGAGGCAGTTCACCCACGCCAGCGATATCGCTCGCGCATTCGAATTGGCTGCTCGATCTCAGGTGACCGGAACCGCCTTCAATATCGTGTCACCGGAGACGACGAGCATCAGGGAGCTTGCCGAGCGGGTTGTTACGAGATACCCGACGGAGCTCGTCTTTGGCCCGCCCCGCCCAGGCGACGTTCCCCCCGCCAAGGTGAGTTCGAAAAAGGCGGAGGCCGAGCTCGACTGGACAGCACGGGTCTCCTTTGCCGAGGGCATGGAAAGGTTCCTGGACAGTGACGGATAGCAGCACCCGCGCTCGCATCCTTGTTCTCATCAAGGGCTTGGGCATCGGCGGCGCCGAGACCCTGATCGCGGACGCCGCGCCCATTTGGGACCACGGAACCTTTGAATACAAGGTCGCCTACATGCTGCCCTGGAAGGACCAGCTGCGCTCACAAATCGAAGCCGCCGGTGTCGAAGTGATAGACCTCGACTGGCGAGGGGCAACGAGCACCGGTGGGCCGAGAAACCTTAGGCAGCTATACCGAGGTTTCAACCCTGATCTGGTGCACTCTCATTTACCTGCTGCCGGCGTGGCTGCGCGGCTTCTCCTGCCGCGCCCCGCGCACGTCTACACAGAGCACAATCTCGTCGGGCACTATCGACATCCGACGCGGCTCCTCAATCGACTCACCTACGCCCGCAACTCGGCGGTCATAGCAGTCTCACAGGCGGTCGCTCATAGCGTCAGCGGATACCCAGGCCCTCGGCCGCTGGTCATCCCCAATGGTGTCCGCGCCGATGTCGCTAGAGAGAACCCAGCGGATGTGCGGCGAGAGCTGGGCTTGGCCAATGGCACGCGACTAGTCGTCCACGTTGGGAACATCCGTCCCTACAAGGGGCACTCGAACCTCATCGCCGCCACGAGGGATCTCAGCGCCAACCACGCGGACGTCCTGGTCGTCTCGATAGGTGGCGAGAAGCGCCACGGCGACCTGGAGCGACTCAAAGTCGAAGCGTCATCCGCGGGGCTCGACGGGAAGATTCGCTTCCTCGGACGACGCCCTGATGCCCGCGCCTACATCGCCGCAGCCGACTGCGTCGTCAATCCCTCGGATGTGGAAGGGTTCCCAGTCGTGCTGCTCGAGGCATTGGCCATTGGACGGCCAGTCGTCGCCACGAGCGTCGGTGGCGTCTCGGACGTCGTGCGGCATGAAGAAACAGGGCTCTTGGTCCCTCCGGGTGACCCCGCGGCTCTGGCACAAGCGATTGGACGGTGCCTTGAATCTCCCGACGCCTCATCCTGGGCCCGGAACGGCCGTGAACTGGTCCTCGCCGAGTACGGCCTCGAGAAGATGGTCGCTGGTTACGAGACCGTCTATCGCGATGTCCTCGGCATCTGACCCGGAGATACGCCGGGCTGACTCCTCAGACGTGCCCGCGATTCTCGAGACCCTAAAAGCCGCTCTGGGAGAGACACCAATCCTTCGCCGCACCCGGCGCCTCTGGGAGTGGAAGCATGTCATGAACCCTTTTGGCGCTTCGCTGGTCCTAGTGGCCGAGGCCAGCGGCAGGATCGCAGGAGTCAGGGCCTTGATGCAGTGGCAGTTGGTCCAGCCGGATGGAACATTGGTCAGGTGCATGCGGGCCGTCGACACAGCGACGCACCCAGACTTCGCCAGGCAAGGCATCTTCAGAAGGCTGACCATGCGGGCGGTCGATGAGGCTCGGGAGCTTGGAATAGAGCTCATCTTCAACACCCCAAACGACATGTCCGCTCCCGGGTATCTGAAAATGGGCTGGAGTGAGGTGGCCCGCATAGGGGTCCTGGCGAGGCCACGTCTGGGGGAAGCCGCGTCCGTCCCCGACGGCTCGGTGCCGACCGTTGCCTCGCTGGGCCCTTCCTTGACGAAGGCCCTCCCACGCGCAGGCATCCCTGACCGAGAGCCGTTGGGCCTGAGAACTCCTCGCTCCCCCGAATATCTCGCCTGGCGCTTCACTCGGCATCCCACCGCTCAGTACGGCTGGTTGGGAAGCCTGGATCACGGGTGGCTCGTCGCACGAGCATCGACGAGGAAAAGCCGATCTGAGCTTGTCCTGTCCGACCTCTTGGGATCTCCCAAGCCTGCCCTCGTGCGGAGACTGGCGCGCGAGCACAGAGCCCGGTACATGGCGGGCTGGTTCTCGCCAGGCTCCCCGGAACGCGGTATCGCAATCCGGGGCGGGATGCTCCCCGTACCCGGTTTGCGGGCATTGCGTCTTGTCGCTCTCCCCCTAGCCGACATCGGCCTCGATGTGAGCAACCTAGGCTCGTGGGACCTCGCCACCAGTGACCTGGAATTGCTTTGAGTAAACAAGCCATCGCCTGGATCTCGACATTCGTCGCCGTGGTCGCGTTCGCCGGCTTGGTTGCGTTCGGCGCCTCCGGGGGAGCGGTCGCCTTTGTCGTCATCCTTATGACTCTTGCCTTCGGCGCCATCGGGTGGAGCATGAGAACCGAGGCAGATGAGTCGTGGCTGGCCACCTGGGTGATCATCGGTTTCATCGTCAAGGTCTTCGGCACCCTCGCTCGCCACTACATGGTGGCCGTTCTCTATGGCGGCGGGGACGCCTATCGCTACTTCAGGGTCGGGACGGAGCTCGCGGCTGAGTGGCGGGCAGGCAGGGTCCCGGAGCTGACGGAGTCTGGGGCGTTCGGCACCCAAGTGGTGGAGGCCATAACAGGGGGACTATTCGCCATAGTCACCCCCGACCTCTTAGGCGGTTTCTTGATGTTCGCCATATTCGCCTATTTCGGCCAGCTCATGCTCTACGCGGCCTTCCGCCGATGGGCAGCCCCACATCAGCTCAAGCCCTACGCACTACTGATGTTTCTCCTACCC
>JAWWBL010000062.1:0-9588 GCA_033720975.1 Acidimicrobiia bacterium
GAGGATCACCGAGGAGCGAGGGGCCTTTCGGGCCGACCAGTTCCACCTCCCCGGTGCCGCCAACGCCCATGAGCACGGCACCGGTGCTGAGCTCTGGCGGCAGGCCAAAGGTGCCATCGACCTGTTCTGCGAATTCGTGGGGACCGGAAGCACCTTTGTTGGTGTCTCCCGACATCTCAAAGCGCAGAACCCGGACATCGCCTGTTATCTCGTCGAGCCGGAGGGCGCCGCCGCGCTGGCCGGCAAGGAGGTGGTCAACCCCAGCCATCGGATCCAGGGCGGAGGTTATTCGATGAGGGAGCTGGTCGGGATCGACGCGAAGCTGGTCGACGGGATGATCGAGGTCTCTGACGAGGCAGCAATCGAAGCTGCCCGCCGTCTAGCCCGGACCGAGGGCATCTTCGCCGGATTCTCGGCCGGTGCCTGTGTGGCTGGCGCAGAGCACTTGCTCACCAACGATTACCCCGGGGCTACTGCGGCCGTCGTTCTTGCCGACTCTGGGATGAAATACCTCACGACCGATCTGTGGAGCAAGGTGTGAGATCGAGCGTGGAGGAGGGCACCGGATGATCCGTGGTTGACGAGGAAGCCGTGAGGGGGTTCCTCAGCGCGTTCGAGCAGGCCCAATCCACTCGGGACTTCGACCAAGTGGCCCACCTGATCCACCCCGATGCCCTGTTTCGGTTCAACGACGGGGACTTCAGGGGTCTGGCCGAGGTGCGGGCCGCCTTCGAGAGGACCTGGTCCCTGGATGTGGAGGAAAGCAGTTACCGCGTGGAAAACGTCGTCGTGAACAACGTGGACTCCGCCACCGGGGTAGCCACTTTCGATTGGACCTGGGAGGGCGAAACAGATGACGGCCCGTTCCTCGTACAGGGACGAGGGACCACGGTCGTAGTGGATCATGACGGGTCACTCAAGGTGCTCATCGAGCACCTGAGCCGATAGCGGATACGATCGACTTGTGAGGTTGAGCGACTTCGTAGATCGGATGGCCGAGCACACCCACCGCGAACAGGCAGCGCCGTGGGATCCGGTGGGGCTGATGTTGGGTGACGCGGAACAGCCGATCGATTCGATCGGGGTGTGTCACGAGGTGACCGATGCGGTCCTCGATCGGCTCGACAAGCGCCCGGTGGACCTATTGGTCACCTACCACCCGCTGCTGTTTACTCCCACGCACCGGATAGTGGCGGAACGGTCCGCCGGATCGAGGGCGTTTCGTTTGCTGAAGATGAACACCGCTCTCCTCGTCAGTCACACGGACTTCGATACCGCTCCAGGGGGCGCCGCCGACGCGCTAGCCGATTTCTTTGATCTCCGGGATGTGGAGAGCTTTGGAGGCGATCCGGAGGCAGGTGAGCCCAGTATTGGCAGGGTCGGAGAGTTCGACGCCAAGTTGGCCGTTCTGGACGCCCGCGTCTCGGACGCATTCGGTTACACAGGTCTCCGCGTGAGCGGAGACCCGGAAACCCACATCGATCGACTAGCGGTCATCCCCGGCTCGGGCTCGAGTTTGATCGATGAAGCCGCAGAGGTAGCGGACGCCCTGGTCACGGGTGATGTTCCTCATCATCGTGCGGTGCGGGCAGCCGACCTCGGCCTGGCAATAGTGGATCCGGGTCATGTCGCCACCGAAAGGCCCGGTATGAAGGCTCTGGTAACACTCGTGAGAAGACTGGCCGACACTCAAGTCGTTGACCTGACCGAGTTGGCACCGCAGACATGGGGCTGAGCCGGAACTACTCTCCCGCCCCGATGGAGATTGCAAGCCTCGCAGACCTGCTCGACGTGCAGGCCCTCGATCTCCAGATCGATCGCCTCCTCGACGAGAGGCAGAGCCTCCCTGAGTTGGAGGCGTACAAGAAAGCCCACGAGGCCTTGGCCGCTCTGCAGGCTGAGAGGGCTGAAGCCGCGTCGACTCTCAAGACCAACGAGCTCGAATTCGACAAGGCCGAAGGTGAGCTACAAATACTCGAGATGAAGCTCGATGAGCATGAGACGAGGCTGTTTTCTGGCGGGATGAGCGCGCGCGAAACCGAGCACATGCGGCTCGAGGTCCAGGGACTGAAGAGCCAGAAGGACGCCATGGAGTCCAAGGTTCTGGGAGCACTCGAGACCATCGACCCGGCCCGGGAGCGGGTGTCGCTGCTCGACGAGGAGATAGAGGGGCTCGAAGAGGAGAAGCGTGAACTCGAGGACTCGATAAAGGAGCAATGGAAGAAGATCGACGCCGAGGTCGCCCGCAAGGAAGAGCGCAAAAGGGAAGCAGTGGCTCCGATACCCGAGGATCTAATGGACCTCTACGAGAAGTTGAGACGGCTCAAAGAAGGGGTTGCTGTTGCCTCGTTCGACCACGGGGTGTGTGGGGGATGCCACATGACGCTGTCTCCCGCAGAGCAGAACGCCGTCTTCTCCGAGGACTTGCCTCGTTGTGTCCACTGCCGCCGGCTGCTCGTCGCCTGATTCGTGCTCTTTTTCCACCTAGGAGGTGCCCTCTGGTTGTTCAGGTGGGTGTTCCGGGATCCTCGAGTGGATGTCAGGTTTCTGCTCGCTGGAGCGTTGACTCCAGACCTGATAGACCTTCCTGTCGGGTCGACATTGATGGGAACCGGGGAACTGTGGGCCCATTCGCTCTTGGTGCCGTCGTTATTCATGGGATTTGTGCTCCTCTCCACGAGGCGCGGGCGCCGCAGGCGAGCGTGGATGGCCCTTGGGGTTGGCTGGCTGTTCCATCTTCTGCTCGATGGCATGTGGGTCAACGAGGAGGTCTTCCTGTGGCCGTTCTTCGGTGAGATCTCGAAGGGCACTCTGCCGTTCTGGCCCGCGGCATGGGACCGCGCCCTGGCCGATCCCTGGCGCTGGGTCAAAGAGGTCATCGGTCTCGGGTATCTGATTTGGCTCTGGGTCGCGTTGAACCTCGGTGACAAGTCGCGGCGCGAAGCCTTGAAAACCTCGGGCCGCCTCCCGGCCTATGCAAATGAGAGCTCTTAGCCTCACCCTCCTCGTGTCGCTGGTGGCCTGTAGCCCTGGCACTTCTGATCCCACACTTACTACGAGAGGTGCGGGCGAATCCACTCCGGTCCGAGCTGTCGAACGCCTGGTTGGTCACCTCACAGATGGGGAGTTCACCGAAGCGGTTTCTCTCGTTCTCGAGGGCCAGGCGGCCCTGGCCTCTCTTTCCGAGGGGGTGTCTCCTGGCGAGGTCGCCGAGGCCCTCGAGAAGGGCGACGCCAATGTTGCGGCGAACTTCTGGGCGGGTTTTGCCCAAGGCACCGGCAACTTCCTCCTGGGGCCTGTCGGGTACCAAGGCGCCGAACCCGTGACCCGGGACGGTGTCACCTTCGAAGTCGTGATCGTCAATCCACCCGACGGTGGGCAGCGAGAGATCCTCCTCAGGGAAGAGGATGGCGGCTACCGGGTCGACCTTTTCGCGTCATTCGGAGCGGGACTTGCCCCCCGCATGGTCCAGCCAGTGGAGCGCCTCTTGGGACTCGGTGCGGAAGAGTCGCGTTTGGTGTTGTCATCTTTGCGGGAGATCGTCCCCTCGCTTTTGGTTGCATCCGAGCGGCCCGGGCTTCCCGCCGAGTCGGTTCAGTCGATCCTGCAACTGGTCGAGGTCATCACCCGAGTCGGCTGATCAGACGGTAAGGGCGCGCAGTCGTGGAAGCACCTGTGCGCCCAGCATCGAGATCAATTGGGGTTGATCGAGAGATGCCATCTGGAACGTGACCACATCGGCTCCGAGGTCTTCGACAAGCGGTCGATATGCCTCCACTATGGCATCGGCCGAATTGGTCATCGTGTAGCGACCGAGAACCTCGGACCGGGGCAACTCGTCGGCCTTCTTCCTCAGCTCAGTGGGGTCAACGGCTTCCAGCCGTCCCGGTGCGCGGAGCCCTCGCCACGAGTAGAGCGCTTCCCAAGCCTCGTCTTCCGAAGACGCATAGAGAGACCAACGAGTGGCCAGAACCATCGGATCGGGGCGGCCTGCATTCGCCGCTTCGTTTCGCAGGGGAGCGATGACCCGTTCGATCGTTTCGTCGGGATCCTTGACCGACGTGACGACTCCCTGGGCAAGTCGGCCGGCGAGAGCCGCCGACTTGGGGCCCCCAGCTGCCATGAGGATCGGGACCGGTCCCATGGGAGGTGAGTAGAGCTTCGCTCTGTCGGTCCGGTAGTACTCGCCGTCGTATGTGAGTTTCTCCCCGTCGAGAAGTCGGCGCATGATCTCGAGGGCTTCTGCCATCCGGGCATTCCGCTCGGCGTACTTGGGAAACTCGTAGCCAAGAGGCCCTTCGTTGATGTTCTCGCCGGTCCCGACGCCGAGGGTGAACCTACCGCCCGAGAGCCTGTCGAGGGTGGCTGCGGCTTGGGCGACCACACCGGGGTGATACCTGAACAAGGGTGTGGTAACGCCGGTTGCGAACTCGATCCGGGTGGTTTGGGCGGCCATCGCAGCGATGGTCGAGTAGGCGAACCCCGACGCCGACTCATCGTCGACCCACGGGTGGAAGTGCTCGGACACCACGGCCATGTCGAACCCCGCATCCTCGGCGAGGATGGCATGCTCAACGAGCGTCTCCGGCTGCCATTGCTCGTGGCCACAGAAGTAGGCGAACTTTGTCAAGAGTGCTCTCTTTCGCGTTTGATCGGAACCCTATTGGTAGCTGACGTAAACAGGAGTCGGCTGCTTTGACATGGTCGATTCGGGAGTGGGTGGCCCCGGTTCGTCTTCATCGAAGAAATTCTTCCAACCCCAGGCCCAAAATGCGTCTTCCGCTCCGACATTGAGAGCGGCGTAGGTGTTGTCCTTCTGCGGCTCGGTGCCATCGCCGTCCATCTGAATTACGAGCTGGATCTCGGGACGCTGCTCCAGGAGTTCACGATCCTGGATCATGAATGTTCGGAATTGATGGACGATCATGAGCTTTTGAGGCAGCCCTTTCTCCCTTACGAGGTCGGCGAGCCAGTGGATGACCTGGTTGACCTCCTCCGAGCTGACACTCCCCACCTGTCTCAGGTGAACCTGATCCGGCTCGAGGCGCCACTCCGGATCAAGAGCCAGACCGACAAAGGGGAGCTCGAGAAGGGGTTGGTACTGCTTTGCCTGGGTCAAGAAGTCGTCGCGCCCCGGCTGGAGGTCCAGCACCACGTACACGTCCCGTTCCCTAGCGGTTGCGATCCAGTCGTCGAAGGTCGAGATGGGCCATTCGAAGCTGTAGTCGGCGTCGTCGGTGGCGCCGGCGGCGGCCACCGAGGCGATCATCTCAAATGCGGGGATCACCTGTGAACCGTCTCCCGCGTAAGCGTCGAGGAATGGCTCCATTCGTTCCAGCGTGGCTGTGGGGCCCTGTTCACCGAGCGCACCGAGAGCACTTGTTTCGGGGTGGCCATAGAAGGCGACGTAGCGTCGCGGCCGGTCCTGCGGCAAGATGAGGAACCCCCCGCCGGGAACCTCGACGCCGTTTGCCAGGACATCGATATGCCAGGGATCCACAGCAGGCGAAGACCCGATGAAGCGAGTCGAATCGGGTGAGTGGCCCTCAAGCGCCAAGCTCAGCGAGGGGTGGGCGAGTATGTCGCCGGCATCCACCGCAATCACCGAGACCCCAACGGGAGCGGCGGCTGCGGCGGCGAGAAGCAGATGCTCGGGACTCGACGCCGGCACCATCCACACCTGGGGCGACTCGTTGGAGATTGACAGATCCTTGATCATCTGGACCTGGTCGATGTCGTGTGGCGGGGGCAGCGTTGGCGAGGTAGGCGCCGACCCCGATGACGCCACCGGGCCCGTCACCACTCGATCGCCGGAGCTGATTGCCCGGACGACTTCCACAATGAACCTGCCGTCTATTCCGTTTCGTGATTCGGCGATCTGCACTGTGTCGCCAAGCGTTGCGGCCGTTAGCGCTGCGGCCGATGCGATGTCGTGGGCCTCTACTTGGACTCCTGGGGGAGCCGTGACTGTCAGTTCACCGACCACGTGGACCCGCAGCGGGTTCAAGCGGCCCAATTCGGCAGGTAATTGGGGATGTGGAAACAGCATCGGGGCACTGAGCGAGGCGGCCAGCTGCGCAGCCGCGGCTATCTCCGTGAGATTCCCGGAGCCGACCACGACGACGTCGTCGGAGCAGGTGAACCGCTCTCCGGAGAGGTGTAGCGCATCCGTGGCGAGGGCGCCGGTGTCGACGTTGGCAGACCGCAGGCTGAAGTCGAGGCAGCGCCGCATCGGAGTGGTGGTCGACGTTGACTCCGTGGTATCGGGGTGTCTGGTATCTGTCGGTGTTTCCCCTACAACGCTCGAGCAGGCCGTCGTCAGGGACAGGATGGTGGACAAGACGAGAGATGTAGGCCTGTTCAGTGTGCCGGGGAGAGTAACGAGCGGCACCCTCACATCTAGAACAATGTTTCCGGCTCGATCGGGTGCCGAAGAGAAGGGTCGTTGTTGCGGACCGAGTTGACCTGCCTCGATACGACATGCTCCACGATGAGCTCAGGATCGATCGGTTTCACCAATGACAGAGCCGCCTCGGAGTCCGTTAGATCGCGATCGATCCATGAGTCCCATGTTTCTGGGGGAAGTACGACAGGCATCCTGGAATGGATCTCGACAACCGGCCCTTGCGCGTCGGTGGTGATGATCGAACACGTCCGCATCCATTCCCCGGAGCTGGGATCTCGTCGCGATGCCCAAATGCCGCCAAACACCATTGGAAAGCCGTCAGCCCGGTAAACCCAGTGAGGGGTACGGCCATCCTCCGGCGGCTCCCACTCGTAGAAGCCGTCGGCAGGGATGAGACAGCGTCGACGTGAGAAAGAGTCACGGAATGCCGGCGCGGTCGAAATCGTTTCGAGTCGGGCATTGATGTGGATCGACTTGGTGTCTTTTGCCCAATGCGGGACCAGGCCCCAACCCATCGACGAGAGAAACCTGCGCCCGTCACGTTCACCCACCGTGTAAACGACGTCGGTGGGAGCAACGTTCCAACTCGGAGCGAGGGGCTCGGTGGAGACATCGTCCACGCCGAAGTACTCGGCATAGAAGTCGAGGTCGCCCGTGATGGAGAATCGTCCACACATCAGTCGATGACGGTAATTCCCCGGTGAGACGTATTTGTCAGTCAACCTCGCGTGCGGTAGTCGGAAGGTGTGCGAGCCCACCTGTAAGCCGGATTCTGTCTAGGACGGCCATCCATCTGGGCGTGGCGTTGCCGCCGCGCTCTTGCGGCCTACCCGGGACTTGATCGGCGGGCCACCGGCGTCCCTGCTTGGCCTTGCTCCGAGTGGGGTTTGCCAGCCACCACGGTCACCCGTGATGCTGGTGGTCTCTTACACCACCGTTTCACCCTTGCCTGTGCCCGATTGGGCCATCGGCGGTCTTCTCTCTGCTGCACTTTCCGTCGGGTCGCCCCGCCTGGAAGTTATCCAGCACCCTGCCCTTTGGAGTCCGGACTTTCCTCGATCTCTCGACCGCGGCCGCCCGGTGGGCTCGCAAATTCGATTTTAGGGGCGCACGGCTTTGCGTTTGCCGGCGAGCCAGCCTGCCAGCCCTGATACGACGATGGAGAGCAGTGCAAGCCAGCCAACAACCGCAGGTCCGGCCGGACTTCCCCCAAACCGTGCAATCACGATGAGCACCAGTGAGAGGAGAATGCCCGTTACCGCGCCGTGGAATCGGGAGGAGTGAGGCGCACGACGTCCGGCAACCCATCCTCCAGCGACCAACCCCGCCACGACTCCCACGACCAGTCCGATGTCGGCCCCGTTGCCCACGTTCATGAGGGTTAGCGCGCCTCCTAGAGCCAAGGCCAGGATCGACGCGACCAGACCGCCGGTGGCGACGCCCATCAAGAGGGCTACGAGGTTGAGGGCTGCCAGCACGAATGGATCTTGCCACCTGCGGTGGTTCGAGTCGAGATGTGCAAATCCCGATGTCGTCGCTCTGCCAGCCATACCCTGAGGTCCCGAAAGACCGTTGTTCCGGGGCCGGTCCCGTACCGGACTCAGTGAGGAGGAGTCTCTTGGTAATCAACAAGTACGTAGCGGAGCTTCTTGGCACTTTCATTCTCGTAGGGATGGGGTCGCTGGCAATCGTCTCCATGGGAGGCGCAGGCGGAGCCGCTCAGGTCATCGCCATCGGATTTGGATTCGGGCTAGCCCTGCTGGCTGCCATCTGGGTGGTGGGCCACGTCTCAGGAGCGCACTTCAACCCTGCGGTCACACTGGGCTTCTTACTCGACAAGCGGATCTCGTTTGGCGATGCCATCGGTTATTGGGTGGCCCAGTTCGCGGGTGCTGCCATCGCATCCCTGGTGATCCGGGCAGCTACGGATGCAGCGACGGTAGGTCTCACGATGACGAGGTATGAGAGTGTGGGTTTGAGCACCGCCATCCTCGTCGAGGCGATGCTCACCGCGGTATTCGTCTGGACCATCATGGCAGCGGTAGATCGAGGCGGGACTCATGCACCTGCGGCGATCGCCCTGGTCCTCGCGGGGATCCACTTTGCAGCAATACCTCTGACGGGTGCCTCGGTGAACCCGGCGAGGTCATTTGGGCCCGCCTTGGTATCAAACAGCCTCGACCCTCTCTGGGTCTACATCTATGCACCCCTGATCGGTGCGGTGGTTGCGTGGGGCCTATACCGGCTGTTCCCTCTGGAGTCGTCGGAATAGACCCCTCCAGATGGGTCTAGGAGCAGTAGAAGGGCCCGGCTAGCAGCCGGGCCCTTCTCGACTCACGAGAACAACGAATCCTCAGTCAGGTCCTCCAGACCCATTATCCATCCCGCCGGAAGCTGCCAGTGCCTCGCGCCGGAGATCATCGCGTCGAGGTATTCCGGGTTGGGGCGAAGATCCCGGCTCGGCTGCGATGACGCCACGAAGGTGAGGCAATCGTGCTTGTTGCCCTCGCGATCGACGGCCTTCTGGTCGAAGCCTTCCACCCGCCCCTCCGCGTTCTCCGCATCAATCAATGCGCCGACCTCGGACTCGGGTATTTCGAAGACAGCTCCCCATACGGTGTGGCCCGGATCGCGGGTGAGGGTTGGGACAGCTTCGGACGAGCCGTTGGCGGCGAATTCGAGTTTCGTCTCCGGGTAATGGGCGGTGAACCTGAACTCAGCGCCAGGAGCCACCGCAACCATCAGGTCGGGTTTCATCAGCGACGTATACGCGAAGTAGAGCTTCGTATTCGACACGGGGGGCCGAGTGTACCGCGCATTTGAGGAGGTCCTGGATGATCGTCTCCCGGCGCGGTTTACTCCCATTAAACGATGTCTTGCCTACCGTTTGCCCGTGCGTCGCACCGTCACATTGCTCGTATTGATGGCCGCCTGCGGGGGAGCGGCACCAGATCCAGGCCCGACGCCGGGTCCCAGCACGATCGACTCGGCGAGCCCGTCGCCCACAGTCACGGTCGGCTTCGCTACCACGACCACGACCGAGGTCGGTAGCCCAACAACGGCGTCGCCCAACCGTGACGCGGCTCCTGACTTCACCCTGCAGCTCGGAGACGGAGGCTCATACACCCTGTCCGAGGGAGCAAAGCCGGTATACCTGGTCTTCTGGGCGGAGTGGTGAAGCA
>JAWWBL010000063.1:0-9376 GCA_033720975.1 Acidimicrobiia bacterium
CAGTTGGAGCAGGAGCCCATTGAGATGACGTACTTCGGGTCTGGCATCTGGTCGTACAGCTTGCGCACTGACGGGGCCATCTTGTCGGTCACTGTGCCCGCAACCACCATCAGATCGGCCTGGCGAGGCGAGGCTGGCAGGGGGATGATCCCAAAGCGCATCATGTCGTAGCGGGGGCCGGCCGTGGCGATCATCTCCACAGCACAGCAGGCCAGACCGAACTGGAACAGCCACAGCGAGTACTGCCGGGACCAGTTGAGGAGCCACGAGATCGGCTTCGGGGCCCCAAACTTCTGGACTATTCCCACTTGAGCACTCCCTTACGGATCGCGTAGACCAGTCCGAGCAAGAGGATGACGATGAAAATCGTCATCTCCACCAGCCCGAACATCCCGAGTGACTCGAGCTTGATGGCCCAGGGAAAGATGAACACCGCCTCGACGTCGAAGATCACGAAAAGCAAGCCGAAGACGTAATACCGAACGTAGGTCTGGCTCCAACCGGTGCCTACCGGATCGACACCGCACTCGTATACGTCACGCTTGGTCGGGTTGGGGTTGTTTGGCCTGACCACTGCGGCGATGCCGAGCATGATCATCACCAGGACCGCGCCCAGCGCGGCGAAGGCGCCAACGGTCAGATAGCTCTCAAAGTACGCGCTCATGCCTCTTGATGGTCGGGGGTCGAACCGCGGGCGAGTATACGCAAGCCTCGTTGCAGGTCGAAGTCACGGTTATACCCTGCAGGCAATGGGCAAATCCCCCTCGTACGACGGGTCTGGCCTGGTCAACCTCGTGGCCGAGATCGAAACCAGACTGACTGGTGGCTCGGTGGCAACCGGGCTGACGGGAGCCGAGCTGGTCCCCGATGGCGAGACTTATGTCCTCGTTCTCTTCGACGGCTTGGGCGTCGCTCAGTTGGAACATCACGGAGCGCGTTCATTCGCTAATGCGTTGGCAGACGTCCTCGACGCACCCTTTCCATCGACGACGTCTGTGTCCCTGGCGACGATTGCGTCCGGGTTCGCCCCTTCCCAGCACGGACAGGTCGCGCATCTCACCTGGATGCCGGACGTGGGAGAGGTGGTCAACTGCCTCAAATGGGTGACGCTCGGCGGCCAACCGGTGTCGTACGACTACCCGAGCGTCCTGCCTTCCCCAAACCTTTGGGAGAGGCTCCGGGCAAACGGCGTAGAGCCGATCACGGTCCAGCCCGGCGACTTCAGCGGGTCGCCGCTATCCAGGGTGCTCTATCGGGGGGCGCGATTCGAGCCAGCCTGGGATGCGGAGGAACTCGTCACTGCGACGGTCCAGCTGGCTGCGGAACCCGGACGGTTCATCTTCACCTATGTGCCTTATGTCGATTTCGCAGGCCACGTATGGGGGCTCGGGTCCGATGAATTCACGGAGGCTATGGGGTTGGCAGTTTCGGTCTGGGAGAGGATCGCGGCGGTCCTGCCATCCAACGCCGTGCTGCTGGGAACGGCGGACCACGGCCTCAAGGAGTTCGGCGATGAACAGAAGCTGCTGGTCCGAGACCCGAGATTCGATGGGATGCGATTTGCCGGTGACTCGCGGGGGGTGCATGTCTGGGGTGAAACCGCGGCGGTGGACGATCTAGCGGATGCCACCGGAGGCACGCTGGTAAATCCGCTGTCATTGCTCGGCGCCGAGCCATCGGCCGCGGCTGTCGAACGAAGCGCTCCTCAACTGCTTCTCGCTCCTGCGGACTTGGCCGTGCTGCCCAAAGGGTTCGACAAGCGTCTCCGTTGCTACCACGGCGGCCTCACTCCGGAGGAGCTCCAGATCCCACTGTTAGTGGGCTGAGGTCTGCCCCCCCCACTGTTTCTCCCCACGCTTGCGAGGACGGGGCACTGCCTTTCTCCCCCCGCTGGCGGGGGGAGTCCCGGGCGAAGCCCGGGGAGGAGGGCCCTTTCTCCCCCCGCTTGCGGGGGGAGTACCGGGCGAAGCCCGGGGAGGGGGGCATCAGCCCCGCTCCAAGAGAGCGGCGGCATCATCGGCGAGCGCCTGCCCGGCCTCCTCGTAGAGATTCCTCGCAACATCGACACCCGCCTCGTGCAGGTCGGCGACCTGATCTCTGAAGCCGGCGACCGAGGCAATGGCTGCCCTCGGAAGGAACTCCCTGATGCGACGCACGCATTCGAGGTTCGCTTCGTGGCTGCTCATGGCTGCCACCACGAGCTCGACATCCGGATGGAGACGAGCACGCTCCCAGAAGTCACGGTCGACGGCATCCCCACGCACGACCACACGATTCGTCGCCACGTGACTCGCAACGAGCTCCGGCTTCCGCTCGATGCCGACGACGCGATCGTGTCCCCTCTTCCGCAACTCGTCGTACGCACCGGTGCCGACTCTCCCCATGCCGAAGATGAGCACACGGGCGTCGCCAAAGTCCAAGACTGCATCCTCCTCGAGGATCGGCTCCCGCTCGAAACGCGCCAACACCGGGAACAAGCGGTCGTAGATCCGATATCGCAGGGAGTTCCCGATCGAGGCGACGATGAAAGAACCGGCAACCGCCACTCCTATCGTCGGAATCCAATCAGCGGCGAGGACCCCAGTGCCAACCGCAGTCACGACGACAAGCAAGCCGAACTCGCTATAGGCGGACAGGGTGATCGATGCGTGCAGGGCAGTCCTCGCCCGGAGGCGAAAACGCGAGAGCAGCCAAAAGAGGGCATAGCTCCTGGTCGGTATGAGGAGAATCGCAGCAACGCCGATGAGGGTTTGTCCGAGTGTGGGCACTCCCACGAGCCCGATTGACAGGAAGAACCCGACAAGGAGGAGATCCTTGATACCGAGGATTCGGTCCGCGATCTCCGAAGATCGGGGATGGTTTGCGAGAACCGCTCCGGCCGCCAGGGCGCCTAGGTCCGACTTAAGGCCCACCGCCTCGAAGGCTGCGGCACCCACTCCGACGGCTAGCGTAAAAGCAAGGAGAATCAGGACCTCACCGTGACCGGTGCGATCCAAGAACCAGGTGAAGAGGGGCTTTGCAACGACCAACCCCGGAATGACGAGCAGAGCCCAAAGCGAGGGCGCCGTCGCCCCATTGAGAGCCAGGTAGGCGACAGCGACGAGATCCTGGAAGATGAGGATGCCAATGGCAATTCTCCCTCCGATCGAGCCCGTCTCCCCCGTCCGCTCCAGGGCCTTGACCGCGAAGACGGTGCTGGAGAAAGAGAGCACCAGGCCCACGGTGAGAGCCGCCTCGACATCGAGCGGCGTCCCTGCCTGAGTAACGATCAGCAGACCTGCAGCCGGTATGACCGAGCCGACGACGACGAAGACGAGGGCGGTCCCCCAGACATGCGGCCTCGTCATCGTGCGGATGCGAAGCTTCAAGCCGATACCGAAGAGCATCAGCAGGACGCCGACATCGGCGACCGCCTCGATGACCCCGCTCGACTCGAAGCCCAGCGCGCTCAGGGCGTAACCGGCGGCGAGATACCCGACCAGGGGCGGGAGACCGAACTGGGATGCAGCGAACCCGAAGACGAAGGCCGCCAGAAGGAACCAAACCTCCATGTCGGATTATGTCACACGCCTGTCCGCCCCCTCCGACCCAGCTTCGCTGGGCCACCTCCCCGCTACGCAGGGGAGGAAAGCTTCTCGATCTTCCCCACAACATCGTCCAGCAGCATCTCGAGATCGAACATGACCTCGTCGGCCCAATATCGCAACACTGTCCATCCGCGCCTTCTCATATAGCCGTCCCGAGCACGGTCGTAGTGAGACCCAATGTGCTGATTGCCATCAACCTCCACGACGAGCTTCAGGGAGAGGCAGGCGAAGTCGGCAATGTAGGGCCCGATTGGATGCTGGCGTCGAAACCTGACGCCCAGTTGCCCGCGTCGGAGACACGACCAGAGCTTCGCCTCCGGTTCGCTCATCTGGTTGCGGTTTGCCTTGGCATATCTGATCAGTCGCTCGTCACGCATGGCCGATGTTGAGCTGAGGGAACAACCGAATTCGAGACCCTCGATTGCCCCCTCCGACCCAGCTTCGCTGGGCCACCTCCCCCGCTTTTCTCCCCCCGCCTGCGGGGGGAGTACCGGGCGCAGCCCGGGGAGGGGGGTCATATCTTTCGCAACCAGGACTCCGCCACCTCGAAGAACGGTTCCTTCCGGTCGGCCAATGCGTCCGTGACCCATCGGGTGGCCTCGAGAGCGCCTCTGATCATCTCCTGGCTGTATCCGTACGACAGCTGGTGTAGCTCGAACTCGTCCTCATCTTCCACCACGATCTCCCCGTCGTGGGTCATCCCCACGTCCAGATCCAGGTCGATCATCTCGTAGCGATCGTCACCGATCCAACGCGGCGGTGTGTTGATGTCCACGAACAACGTGTAATTGGCGGTGTTGGGCCCGTTGTAGTGGAGATGCCACCAACCCTCATGAGGGGCGCAGAAGACGGCATTACTCCTGGTCGCATCAAATGCCTCGGATCCCTTCCATCGCTTGGTACCAGCCGGCGCCGCCATCCACTTCCCGTACTCATCCTCGCCCAGGAACGAGGCCTCAAAGCCCCAATGGATAATGTCGGGGTTCTTCAGGAATTGCACTGTCACCGGCCGCACGGGCGCACGGTAGAGCACCGACCATTCAGTTTCTCCGCGGATCCTTTAATCGCTGGCCCGTAACGGCGGCCCGTTCGTAGACTCGCCAGATGTACCGCCGCACGGGGCTGGTGATCTTCGGCATCGGAGCCCTGCTCAGCTTCTCGATGATCTTCACCGGGTTCGACCATGCGGTGAAGAGCTGGGAAGTGGACCAGTCGAGCGGGGATGTCTCCCAGGTCTCGATAGCCTGTCCGGCTCCGCTCGGGATCGTCTTTGGAGAAGGAGAGCTCGAAGCGGACCCCTCGTGGGGCGTTCCCCTATGCGCCAGCACCGGCCAGAGGCTGTTCATCACCGGAGTTGCGGTGTTCTTGGTGGCTCTGGGACTTGGCCTGTGGGGCATCCGCCGCGGTCCCAGGCCTGAGCGAAAGTCGATCGAAGCACTTCCCTCTTTCGGGTCCGATTCGACAAGCTCCTAGCCGCCTCAAAACGGGCGGAATCAGTTGACTGTTCACCCTGATCCGGAATCTTTGAGTCGCTTTCAGTTCGTCTGAATCGCCCATACACTCGACTCATCATGTATCGGAACGGCGCGATCCTGTCCCTGGTCATCGGCTCGCTGCTGGTGTTCAACCTCGCGTTCACACCGTTCGACAAAGTCATCAACCAGTGGGAGTACGACTCGGATGGGAACCCACATCGGGTCACCATCCAATGCGACACGCCCTGGAACCTCGTCGTCAACGACACCTACCTGACTACCGACCCGGCATGGCACGGCTCCCGCTGCCTGCCCTCGGCACGCATCCTCATGATCGAGGGTGGCATCGTCACCGCTGCCGCGCTGGCACTGGCCTTCCGTGGGTTCCGGAACGGCAAACGCCCGGCGACTAGATCCGTCCGAGAGCTCCCCCAACTGGAGCGCCTCGACAGCTGACCTCCCGAGCGTGTGCAGCCGCCGCTGGCGCGGCTGCACACGCCCACCGGCGACACCTGATAATTTGCACTACCGCCATAGTGCTAATACATTTTCGGATCGTTAGGTACCGAACGATTTTCTCGGAGAACCCTCAGTGAACCGACTCACTGCCCTCATTGCCATCACCGCTTTGGCCGCAGTCTCGTGTGCCCAGGCTGACAGCGGACCCCTGGTCATCTACTCGGGTCGAAGCCAGGAGCTGGTCCAGCCTCTCATCGACCAGTTCGAGGCCGAGACCGGCATCGAGGTCGATGTCCGGTATGCGGGCTCCACCGACCTCGCCGCCACCCTCCTCCAGGAAGGAGAGTCGAGCGACGCCGACGTCTTCTTCGCCCAGGACCCGGCTTCACTCGGTTCGGTGGGGGATCTCCTCGCCACGCTCCCCGAGGAAACGCTGTCCAAGGTGAGTCCGGCGTTCGCCGACCGTGGAGGCCGATGGGTGGGTACGTCGGGACGCGTGCGAGCATTCGTCTACAACACCTCGATCGAGACTGACCTGCCCCAGAGCATCGATGACCTTACAGACCCCCGCTGGGCAGGCCAGGTTGGGTTCGCTCCGACCAACGGTTCGTTCCTGGCATTCGTCGCCGCCATGGTCTTGGAGCGTGGCGAGGACCAGACCGCCGAATGGCTCCGAGGTTTCGCGGCCAACAACCCTCTCGAGTATCCAAACAACAGCTCGATCGTCACCGCGACGGACAATTCCGAGGTGAACGCCGGGCTGGTCAATCACTACTACCTGCTCAGGCTGCAAGCAGAGGGTGCAGGCCAGAACGCCGAGAACTGGTTCATTCCGGCAGGAGACGTAGGGTCGCTGGTTATGCCTGCCGGTGTAGGGATACTCGGGTCATCCGACATGGCCGGGGAGGCACGGCGCTTCGTCGACTTCCTCCTCTCCCATACCGCGCAGACCTACTTCGCGACCGAGACGTTCGAATTCCCCTTGATCGACGGCGTCAGCCCAGCAGCCGGACTGCCCGAGCTCTCTGAGATCAACGCACCTGACATCGACCTGTCCGCGCTGGCCGACGCCCTTCCGATCGCAACACGGCTCGTCCTCGAGGTCATGGGCTAGCGACAGGTGACCGCCGGTCCTGCCATCGCACCCCCGGTGACGGGGCCGGCAACCGAGACACCTCGACGGTCCAGCCGGGGCTGGTGGATCGCGGCCGGGGTGGTGATCCTTCCCACCCTCCTCGCCCCCATCAGCCTGGCATGGCAGGTGGTGGCAAGGGGGACCGGCCCGACCGTTTCAAGCACCCGCCTCATCGAGTTGGCCGTCAACACGCTTGGCCTGGCTGTGGCGGTGACCGCCACGGCATTGGCAATTGGAACCCTCACTGCATGGCTGACCTCGCGTAACGACCTTCCTGGACGGCGCGTCTGGAGGATCGCCGCGGCCCTTCCGCTGGTCGTCCCCTCCTACGTCGCCGCCCTCACCATCATCGGGGCGACCGGGCCGGCCGGGCTGGTGGCCCGGTGGCTCGGGGTCACGGTGACCATCCCCTACGGGTTCGTCGGGGCATGGATCGCACTGTCCGTGTTCCTGGCACCCATGGCCCACCTCATCGTCACCCCGGCCCTCGGGTTGATCGACCCGGCCACAGAGGAGGCAGCGACCGGCCTGGGTGCCTCCAGGCGCCGGGTGTTCTTCACCATCACCCTTCCCCAGCTTCGCCCCGCCCTGGTCTCTGCGGGGCTCATGGTCGGGCTTTACACGATCAGCGACTTCGGAGCTGTCTCACTGATCCGCTTCGACACCTTCACTCGGGTCATCTACACCCTTTACGAGGGTCAAATCGACCGGCGCCCCGCCGCGGCCCTCTCCCTGCTGTTGATGGTTGTCGCCATCGCCATCCTGGCGATCGAGCGCCGCACCCGCACTCGTGCCGGCTACCACCTCACCCGAACCAAGCGGTTGCGCCGCCTCACCAAACTTGGCCTGAGCGGCAAAGCCATTTCAACACTGTTTCTAACCAGCTACGTCGTCGTCGCCCTGGTGTTGCCAGTCACCGTCCTCGTGTTCTGGATGCGACGCAGCGTCGCCGCCGGGCAGGACCTCGGGATCGTCTGGAGCGAAACCTCGCGCTCCCTACTGATCGCGGTCGTTGCTGCCGGCGTGGCCGCCCTGGCCTCCCTTCCCACGGCCATGGTGACCACATGGAGGCGCGCCCGCCTCTCGACCCTGGCAGAGTCGGCCACCTGGGCAATCTACGCCCTCCCTCACATCACAGTCGGTGTGGCGCTGGTCGGATTCGCCCTCGACTGGTTCCGGCCGCTTTACCAGACGGTGGGGGTGCTGCTGCTTGCCTACCTGTCGATGTTCCTTGCACAATCGGTATCGAGCACTCAAGACGCCCTGCGAAGGGCCAGCCCCGATCTGGAGCAGGCTTCGCGCGGGCTCGGAGTTGGGCCCCTGGGGACTCTGCGACGGGTGATCGGTCCTATTGCTCGCCCCGGCCTCCTCGCCGGGAGCGCACTGGTCTACCTATCCGTCCTCAAGGAGCTTCCAGCGACGCTCCTACTACGGCCAAACGGGTTCGACACTCTCGCCATCCGGGTCTGGAGCGCCACGGGAGAAGGGTTCTACGGGCGGGCCAGCGCGGCCGCACTTGCCCTGCTCGCGGTGGCGATCGTGCCACTCTTGGTCCTCACATACCGTGACTTCAGCAACTGACCAACTGATTATCCGGGCGCGAGGCCTGACTCGCTCCTACGGGAGTGCCATAGCGCTCGACGACTTCAACCTCGACGTGTGGAAGGGCGGGATGGTGACCCTGCTCGGCCCGTCGGGTTGTGGGAAGACCACGGCGCTGCGGGTGATTGCTGGGTTCGAGACCGCCAATGGCACAGTGGACATCAGAGGGCGCAGGGTTCTCGGGGACGGTGTGTTCGTGCCCCCTGAGGAGCGCCGGGTAGGAATGGTGTTCCAGGACTATGCGCTGTTCCCTCACATGAACGTACAGGCGAATGTCGGTTACGGGTTGAAGGGTCGGGACCGAAACATCCGGGTCGGCCAGGTCCTAGAACTGGTCGGGATGAGCAGGCTCGGGAATCGGATGCCGACCGAGCTCTCCGGTGGTCAGCAGCAGCGGGTCGCGCTGGCCCGGGCCCTGGCGCCCGAACCCGACGTCATCCTCCTCGACGAGCCGTTCTCCAACCTCGACGCCTCGCTGCGCGACCGGGTGCGACGCGAGCTCAAGTCGATCCTGACCGAAGCCCGGACCACGGCGGTGCTGGTGACTCACGACCAGGAGGAGGCGCTGGCCACTTCGGACCTCGTTGCGGTGATGTTTCGAGGCCGGGTGATCCAGGTGGACTCTCCGGCCCGGCTCTACTCCAATCCGGCCGATCCCTGGATCGCGGAGTTCCTTGGTGACGCCGACGTGATCCCGGCCACCGCGCACCGCGGGTACGCCGATACTCCGCTCGGTCGCTTCAAGACAGACCTCAAGGGCCCCGTTGCGGTGGTGGTTCGACCGGAGGACGTCCAGCTGTCGATCGGCGAGGCACCGAACGCAGTCGTGGCCAACACCGAGTTCTTCGGACACGACCAGCTGATAACTGTCGCTTTCTCCGGCGGGCTCCGGGTCAGGTCCCGGATCGGTCCGAGACCGTCGTACTCCCCGGGCGACAACGTCAGGGCCAGGGCGATCGACGCCCGCGTATTCGGGCGGGCCTCGTAGCAATGGATGTCGTTCTGTCAGCAGTCGCCGCTGCCGCTGCCACCCTTTTCGCCATGGATCTGTGGAGGGACTACTCCCGCCGGCCCCGGCCACACATCGCCGCCTATGCCACCGGCATGGCAATGTTCGC
>JAWWBL010000064.1:0-9238 GCA_033720975.1 Acidimicrobiia bacterium
ATCGATCCGCCGCTCGAGATGCGACTCGATCGCGTCCTGCTGGGCGATCAGTCGGTGTTTCTGCGATATTTGCGGAGTTGAGCGAGGAGAAGATGGGAATACACGCCGACCTTTATGAGCGTCACCGGGCCGTTCTGCCCGGGTGGGCGCCGCTCTACTACAAACAGCCGATATCGATCGTGGACGGTGACGGGCGTCATGTCACCGATGCCGAGGGCAACAGGTATCTCGACTTCTTCGGTGGGATCCTGGTGACCATCTCCGGGTACCGAGTGCCCGAGGTTGTCGAGGCTGTGAAGGCCCAGGCAGACAAGATGCTGCATACCTCGACGCTCTATCTGATCGAGTCGCAGATCGAGCTGGCCGAGAAGATCGCCGAGTTGTCCGGGATCCCCGACGCCAAGGTTTTCTTCACCAATTCCGGCACCGAGGCCAACGACGCGGCGCTCATGCTCGCCACGGTGTATCGCCAGTCCAACCAGGTGTTGGCGATACGAGGCAGCTATCACGGGAAGTCCCACTCGGCCGTCGCCATCACCGGCCAGAGCGCCTGGTCGGGGACCAGCTTCTCGCCCTTCCAAGTGACCTATGTCCACGGCGGCTACAAACTCAGGAGCCCCTTCGGCCATTTGCCCGATGAGGAGTTCACCGCGGCATGTGTGGCAGATCTCGAGGATCTACTAAACGTCGCTACTACCGGTAGGGCGGCGGCTTTGATCGCCGAGCCGATCCAGGGCGTGGGGGGTTTCGTGACTCCTCCCGATGGCTTCTTCGGGGCGATGAAGGAGGTACTGGACCGCCACGGGATCCTCTTCATCTCAGACGAGGTGCAAACGGGGTGGGGCCGTACCGGCGAGCATTTCTGGGGATATCAGGCGCACGGGTTCACGCCAGACATCATCACTTTTGCCAAAGGGATCGGAAACGGGCTCTCGATCGGCGGGGTCGTCGCCTCGGCCGATGTCATGGAGGCATATCAGGCTCTGGGCATCTCCACCTTCGGGGGCAATCCGCTGGCCACGGCCGGCGCACTCGCCAACCTCGAGTACATCCTGGACAACGATCTCCAGACCAACTCGCTGAAGATCGGCAACCGGCTCATGCAAAACCTGGTCCCGCTTGCCGAGGAGCTCGATGTGATCGGCGAGATACGTGGCAAGGGACTCATGATCGGTATCGAGCTGGTCCGTCCTGACGGCGAGCCGGCACCGGAAAAGGCGTCAGAAGCCCTGGAGGCGAGCCGGGAAGAGGGTCTTCTCATCGGGAAGGGCGGGCTCTACGGGAATGCCCTGCGGGTCGCACCACCGCTCTCACTCACCGAGGACGAGGCCGACGAAGGCTTCGCCATGCTGGAGCGCGCCCTCCGAGGCTTGCTATAGCAACGGGTTAGATGAGGCCGGTGAGGTCGATGTCGCAGGAGGGGTGCCGGAGCTTGGCCAGCCCTCGAGCCTCGATCTGACGCACTCTCTCCCTGGTGGCGTTGATCACCTGACCAACGTCGGAAAGCGTCCACGGCTCATCCCCGTCCAGACCAAACCTGAGCCAGAGGACCTGCTGCTCCTCGAGGTCCAGATGGCTGATCGCCTGGATCAACCTATCCCGCCTCCACGAGGATGCGGCACGATCTTCGGGGTCGGTGGCGCCATGGTCTTCGACAAAGTCCTGAAGCGTGACGTCGCCGTCCTCTCCGACAGGGCGGTCCAGAGAGACAGTCTCAGACGGTGCCTCCAGAGCGGCCATGACACGCTCGGCATCGAGCCCTGACGCCTCTGAGATCTCCTCCAACGTGGGGGTTCGGTGGAATTGATCATGAAGACTCTGCTTCGTGTCGTGAACCGTGCGCACAACGTCGACCATGTGCACCGGCAGCCGAATCGTCCGGCCGTTGTTGCCCAGCCCGCGCGTGATCGCCTGGCGAATCCACCAGGTGGCATAGGTGGAGAACTTGAAACCCTTGCGCCAATCGAATTTCTCCACTGCCCTTATCAGCCCGAGGTTGCCCTCCTGGATCAAGTCGAGCAGGTCGAGCCCACGGCCGGTGTAACGCTTCGCGATCGAGATGACCAGGCGGAGGTTCGAGCGGATGAACATCATCTTCGCCTCGTCCCCTTCAGAGATGGCGCGCATCAGCTTGATTCGGTCCGTTTTGTCGTATTCGCCGCTTTCGACAGCGGCCCGAGCTCGCTTGCCCTGCTCCATGGCACGAGCCAGGTGGACCTCGTCTTCCGCCGTGAGTAACTCGTGGGCCGATACCTCGTCGAGATAGAGGCCAACTGTGTCGGCGGGACTCGCCCCCCGCTCAGGTCTGGCGTCTTTCGCCCGTACGGCTTTGCCCAACGCGAATCTCCTCGCTGCCCCTGTGGAAAACCTACTTGGCCTGGGTGAATCTGGCAACCGCGTTTCAGACCCGATGGATCGACGTAGCGGTATCGTGAGGGCCCCGTGCACCGCCGAACCAGGTTTCGAGTGCTGGTGGCGCTCACGATCGCGTGGGCGGTCTGGGCCGGATGGTCCCTCATCACTCGAGCTACCCCATATGAACTTCACGTGATCGACGACCTGGGTGTGCCCGTTGCCGGTGTCTCGGTGGACATTTCGGGGCGCCAGGCGGGAACCTCGGGAGACGATGGTCGCCTGTCCCTGGAATGGAGTCCGTCGATGAAGGAGCTGACGGTCTCGGCTCCGGGGCACGTCCCCCAGGTCGTCACAATCATGGAACGGCCTGATCGTCCGGTCCAGGTGGTGATCAAGGCCCGGATCCTTCGCGGGCAGGTGGTCGACGATGATGGGAACCCGGTTCCCGACGTGGTCATTTCCACTGCTGCCGCCGAAGGGAGAACCGATTCGCAGGGCCTTTTCGACATTCGGGGGGCCGAGCCGGGGCCCGTGACTGTCACCAGGCCGGCGTGGATCGAGAAGATCTTCGAATGGGATGGCTCACCTGGAGATGCCCTGATCCAGATCGAGCCATTCACGGCCAGGGCGGTCCACATCTCCGGAGATGCGGTGGCGACGCGTTTCGACTCGTTCATCCAGATGGCAATGGACACCGAGCTCAACGCACTGATGGTCGATCTCAAGGACGAGATGGGTCTGGTCTGGTACGACACCGAGAACCCGACAGCCATCGCGGTTGGCGCCGATCACGGAGCGTATGACCTGGCGGAGGTTGTGAGGCGCGCCCACGCCGAGGGCCTCTACGTGATAGGTCGGCTTGTCGTGTTCAACGACCCGATCGCCGCCCAGGGCAGGCCATCCATGGCGGTATGGGACTCCGATCTGCAGCAGCCCTACAGCTCAAACGGCCAGTACTTCCTCGACCCGACCGACCCCGAAGCCCGGCAGTACGGGCTCGAGCTCGCTATCGAGGCTTGCTCCAAGGGCCTCGATGAGGTGCAGTTCGACTACGTTCGCTTTCCTGACGAGCGCGGGGAGTCTGCGACATTCGATGAGGGCGTCTCCCCGGAGGTCCGCTCGCCGACCATCGTCCAGTTCCTCTCCGATGCGGTGGCGGCCCTTCATCCCATGGGCTGCGCGGTCGCTGCCGATGTCTTCGGCTTCATCACCACCGTGAGCGATGACGGGAAGATTGGCCAGACCTGGGAGGAAATCGCCGCGGTCGTCGACGTGGTGTCGCCCATGGTCTACCCATCTCATTACAGCACCGGATGGTTCAACTACGACGTGCCCAACGACCATCCGGGTCCGGTGGTCAGAGAGGCGTTGGCGGATGGGATCGAACGACTCCCCAGAAATGTCGTCGTTCGTCCTTGGCTGCAGGATTTCGGATACGACGCCAACCAGGTCCGCGCACAGATCCTGTCGGCCGAGGAGTTCGGCCTGGGATGGATGCTCTGGAACGCAGCGTCCAACGTCACGATGGAGGCGCTTCGCCCTGAGTGATTAGCACTATCCCGATAGGGGAAATACGATCGGAGGAACCCTTTTCCGGAGAGGCATTTGACCGCGTTTGACACACAACTGGTGAAGACCCTGTCGGCAGGAGTCCCGTCGTGGCGTGCAGATCAGATGCATGCTGCCGCAGGGGTCTTCGAATCACTAGCGGAGCCCACCGGTGTCGAAGAGGACTGGCGTTACGTGGAATTCGACCACTCATTCGACACCCTGGAGCCGGCGCTGGAACCAGGGGAGAGACTCGGTCCGGGACGTTTCGCCGCCGCCATCCCTGACGTGTCGGGCCGCGTCCTGATCGTCGACGGCTCTGTAGTTGAGTCAGACCCCGGGGATTGGTCGGTCAGTCGCCTGAGCGAGACCGAGTCCGAGCCCCCGGTGCCAAAGGTCGCGCCCGATCACAACAAGCTCGCCGCCGCACACGCCGCATTCAGTCACGACGGGGTCTTCATTGACATCGAGGCGGGTGCGGTCATGTCGCATCCGATGGTCGTTGAGGTCCATGCGGTCACAGCGGGCACGGCCTCTTTCCCCACTGTCGCGCTCAGGGCGGGTGAGAACTCCGAAGCCAGGGTTGTCGTTGTCTACAGGAGCGCACCCGGGTCGGATCTGTTGATGATTCCCGGCGTGGGCATAGAAGCCGCGGCCGCATCCAATGTTCGCTTCGTAGCGGTCCAGGACCTCGACCTTGCCGGATCTTGTGTCGTTCACCAGAGGGTGCGTCTCGGGCGCGATGCCACGTGCCGGGTCGGTGAAGTCGGGTTAGGAGGCAAATTCGGCCGACTCGACCTGGGAGTCGACCTCGTGGGCGACGGTTCGTCGTCTGAGATGGTCGGGCTGTACTTCGGCGAGGGTCACCAGACTCTCGACTACCGAATGCTCATCAACCATTCGGGGAGGAGCACCTCCTCCGATGTGTTTCTGAAAGGCGCAGTTGAGGACGACGCGCAGAGCGTCTTCACCGGATTGCTCAGGATCGAGAAAGACGCTGTCAAGACCTCGACATTCGAGACCAACCGAAACCTGGTTCTCTCCGACAATGCCAAAGCCCACTCGGTCCCCAACCTCGAGATTCTCTGCAATGACGTCATCTGTGGTCACGGATCGTCCGTCGGCCCTCTCGAGGAGGAGCACCTCTACTACCTGATGAGCCGGGGCCTCACGCAGAAGCGCGCCGAACGGCTATTGATCAAAGGCTTCTTCCAAGAGGTGATCGACCGGCTTCCCATCCATGGGATGGAGGATCCGATCTCCACAGAGGTGTTCCGTCGCTTCGCTGAGGCGCAGGAAGCAGGGCGTGTTGCATGAGGATCGAAGTGGCAAAACTAGACAGCCTTCCCCGTGACCGCGGCGTCAGGGTGAACGTCGGCAAGCACCGAATCGCCATGTTCCGCATCGAAGATGACGTCTACGCGGTCGGCGATCGTTGCTCTCACGCCGAGGCGTCTTTGGCCGAGGGGGAGGTGTTCGGCCGCGAAGTGGAGTGCCCGCGGCATGGATCCGAGTTCGACCTCGAAACCGGTGAGCCCTTGTCGCTGCCCGCTACGGCACCGGTTCCGACCTACTCGACCGTTGTGGAGGACGGAACCGTATACCTGGAGATGGAGGAGCTATGACAGCGGCGCTCACGGTCAAGGATCTTCGAGCCTCTGTTGAGGGCAAGCTCATCCTCGACGGGCTCTCGCTGGAAGTGCCTCACGGTGAGATCCACGCGATCATGGGCCCCAACGGGTCCGGCAAGTCGACGCTATGTCACGTGCTCACTGGCAAATCCGGCTATCAAGTGGCCGGTCAGGCATCCATCAACGGAACCGAGCTCTTGGATCTGGGAGTCGACGAAAGGTCACGACTGGGCCTGATGCAGACCTTCCAGTACCCCACGGAGATTCCAGGGGTGCGACTGCGGGAGTTCCTGATGGAGGCTGCGGACGAGCGTGGCATGGACGCCGACGAGGCGAGAGGCCGGATCGAGCGGCAAGGCGAGATGTTCAACATGAGCAGATTCCTCGACCGCGCCTTGAACGATGACCTCTCAGGTGGCGAGAAGAAACGGTCCGAGATCTATCAGCTAGCCGTCCTGGCACCGCGGGTTGCTCTGCTCGACGAGATCGACTCCGGTCTGGACATCGACGCGGTCAAACAAGTCGCCCAAGCAGTCGAGGAGATGCGGTCTCCCGACCTGGCAGTCGTTCTGATCACCCACTACAGCCGGATCCTCCGCTACCTGACGCCGGATCGGATTCATGTCCTCATCGACGGGCGGATCGTCGACTCGGGTGGGAAGGAGCTGGCCAATGAGCTGGAAAGTGGCGGGTACGAGTCCGTGAGGAAGCGTCTCGGCATCGAGAAGGCGCGGGAAGACGGACCACAGCGCAAGCCGGCCGACTTCTTCACCGACACCCCGTTTGACGTGTAGTGGGCACCCGGGCCGCCCATGAGAAATGGCTGGCGGACCTGACTCATCTCCCCACGGCCAGCGGCCAGGAGGATGCCGTGGTGGCCTGGGTGAGCGCCTGGGCTGCGAGGCGGAGTGATCTGAAGCTCGAGATCGACTCTGGCGGCAACGTCATCATCACCCAGAAGGGACGCAAGGCCAGGCCACCCTTGTTTGCCGTGGCTCATATGGACCACCCGGCGTTCGTGATTGGGGAGGTCAAAGGATCCGATGTCAGATATGAGTTTCGAGGCGGGGTCAATCCCGAGTACTTCAGCTTGGCGCGCGTCGAGGTGGTGTCACGGCCTGGCAAGACGTCGGGAAAGGTTGTCACCTATGACCCGGAGACCAGCACAGGAGTCATTGAAGGCGATGGATTCCTCCCAGGGGACATCGCATATTTCAGGATGAGAAAACCCAGGGCGCGGAAAGGTCGATTCGCCGCACCCGCTTGTGATGACCTGGCAGGCGCCGCGGCGGCCCTGGCCGCCCTGGATCGCGCCCGCCGCCGGGATGCGCTCAGGCATTTCGGTGTGCTGCTCACGCGAGCGGAGGAAGTAGGCCTGGTCGGGGCGGTGCATGCGGCCAAGCACCGGACCATTCCGCACCACTCGAGAGTTCTTTCGATCGAGACCTCGCGTGAGCTTCCCAACGCCCGTATCGGGGACGGTCCCATCATCAGGACCGGCGACTACTCGACCATGTTCGACCGTGAGCTGACCAACAAGATCACCAGGTCGGCGCGGGTCAACTCCCTCCGGCATCAGCGTCGGCTCATGGACGGCGGATCCTGTGAAGCCACTGCGTTCGGGGGCTACGGATTCCAGTGCACAGGGCTGTGCCTGGCGCTGGGCAATTGGCACAACCGTGGGAACCTCGACCGGGTCGAGGCCGGGGATGGCGAGGCGATCCCCATGCTCGAAGAGATCTCCATCGATGACTTCCACGGTCTCGTCGATCTCCTCCTGTTGGCCGCCTCGGCAGTTGATGACGATTACTCACTCGAGCACTCGCTCGACGAGCTCTACGAGGAGCGAGCCCACTACCTGAGTTGAGGGCCCCTCCTCGTCACAGACGACTGGTATCGCGGTAGCGTCAGGGGGCAATGGACTACCGCATCGAAAAAGACTCGATGGGCGAGGTGCACGTCCCGGCTGATGCCTTGCACGGTGCGTCGACTCAACGAGCCGTGGACAACTTCCGGATATCCGTGCACCGCTTCAGCCGGCGGTTCATCTGGGCTCTAGGGCTTCAGAAGGGCTCGGCGGCCACGGTGGCGGCCGACATGGGATTCAAAGACCGCAGGTTGGCGGAAGCGATCCGCCAGGCAGCGGATGAGGTCATGGGAGGCTCCCTCGATGACCACTTCCCCGTGGACATCTTCCAAACGGGTTCCGGCACGTCGACCAATACCAACGCGAACGAGGTGATCGCGGCCCGCGCGTCACAGATCCTCGCGGACACCAATGTTCATCCAAACGACGACGTCAACTTTGGCCAGTCGTCCAATGACGTGATCCCAACGGCGATACACGTGGCCTCGGTTGCCGCGATCCGAGAAGAGCTGCTGCCCTCCCTTGGTCGATTGGCTGAGGCGCTGGAGGAGAAGGCAGAAGCGTTCTCCGATGTCGTCAAGTCGGGCCGAACCCATCTCATGGACGCCACACCCGTGACCCTTGGCCAGGAGTTCGGTGGCTACGCGGCTCAGGTTCGGAAGGGAATCGGCCGGATCGAGGCGATACTCCCCGAACTCCAGGAATTGGCCCTAGGAGGGACCGCTGTGGGCACCGGCATCAACGCGCCGGAAGGCTTCGCCAACGCCGTGATCGCCCTGATGGCAGAGAGGTCGTCGATCTCCTTCGTCGAGGCCGAGAATCACTTCGAGGCGCAAGGCGCCAAAGACGCGACGGTGATGGCAAGCGGTGCTCTCAAGACCGTTGCGACATCTCTGTTCAAGATCGCCAACGACATTCGCTGGCTGGGCTCGGGGCCGACCTCGGGAATCGCCGAGCTTCGGCTTCCCGCACTACAGCCCGGCTCGTCGATCATGCCCGGCAAGGTCAACCCGGTGATGTCCGAGATGATGATGCAGGTCTCGGCTCAGGTGTTCGGGAACGACGCGGCCATCACCTGGAGCGGGGCCAACGGCAACTTCGAGCTCAATGTCATGATGCCTTTGATCGCCCACAACCTGCTCGAGTCGGTGAGCCTTCTCGCCAACGCGTGTGACACATTCCGTGAGCGCTGCATCGAAGGGCTCGAGGCGAACCAGGACAGGGCACGGGAACTGGTCGAGAGGAATGCGATCATCGTCACGGCCCTCAATCCCTATATCGGCTACGACGCCGGCGCCAAGATCGCCAAGGAGGCCGTGGTCACCGGCAGGTCAGTGAGGGAGTTGGTTCTCGAGGCCGGGCTGATGAGCGAGGAGGATCTCGACAAGGCCCTCGACATCAAGAAGATGACAGAGGGCGGCCTCCTCTAGTCCCCCAGGGCTTCGAGCAGGGTGTTCCACCCCAACGCGGCGCACTTGATCCTCACCGGGTATTGGCGCACTCCTTGAAGCGCCTCGATGTCGCCGAGCACGGAGCCGGGACGGTCCGGGTCGAGATTGATGCCATCTCCATCCTCGATCGACATCATGGAGCGGAACTGCGATACCAGATCCCCTATTTGTTCCCTGGTCTTGCCTTTGATTGCGTCGGTCATCATCGACGCCGAGGCCTGGCTGATCGAGCAACCCTGACTGTCGATTGCCACCTCCGAGACGACGTCGCCGTCGAACTTGAGCTCGACGTTGATCTCGTCGCCGCAGAGCGGGTTCACCCCCTGTGCGGTGGCGTCGGGATGGTCTAAGTGGCCCCGGTTCCTCGGGTTTCGGTAGTGGTCGAG
>JAWWBL010000065.1:0-8936 GCA_033720975.1 Acidimicrobiia bacterium
CCGTCGCGGACAAATGGGGCGACATCCACGCCTTGGTTTCCCTCGTAGGAGGCTGGGCCGGCGGACGGGACATCGAGGAGACCGATGATGTCCGCTTCGAGCGGATGCTCGACCTGAATCTGCGATCAGCCTTTTATGCCGTGCGCGCAGCCGTGCCCTATCTGAAGGAGGCAGGCTGGGGAAGAATCGTCCTCGTGGGCAGCCGTGGTGCTGTGGACTACCCGGACGGTCAGGCGGCCTTCAACATCGCCAAAGCCGGGGTTGTTGCTCTCGGCAAGAGCGTCGCGGAGGAGCTGGAAGGAACGGGTGTCACTTCAAACGTTTTGATGCCGTCGGTGATCGACACCCCTGTGACCAGGAGCTCGCTGCCCTACGCCGACTATGTCAACTGGCCCACCCCTGACGAGATCGCCGCGGTGGCACAGTTTTTGCTCAGCGAGGAATCGGGCGTGATGAACGGAGCCCTGGTCCCGGTCTACGGCCGGGCGTAGAGCTCTACCCATTCGCCGTGGTGCTGCATCCTTCCCATGTTGCGCCATCCGTCGCCGGTCTCGGTCCGTAGCGCGGCCGAAGCGTCCGAGGCGAGGGGCTCCAAGGAAACGCGAGCGACCTGCCGGCTGGCACGCTGGGCATCAACGATATCGTCGATTTGGCGGCGATCTCCCTCGGGAAACTGGTTGAGCGAGAACGAGTCCATCACCACAACCGGCTCACCGGCGGGAAGCGCCATCATCGCCGGCTCGAGAGTGTCTGTGGCATCTCCCGCCACCAGCTCGATGTCGAGTTGGCCGGCCACTTCCAGTGCTGCTTTGAGTCGAAGGCGCCTGTCTTCGTGCTCGGGCCAGATCAACGCCTCCAGCCACTTGCGGTCACCGGCACCAGTGGGGTTCACCGGGTGCAGATCGAGCCCGGTACGACTGAGGACTGCGATCTCTCTCAACTCGGGAAGACGGCCGCGCGACTCGGTCGTCAGATTCACCCCTTCGGTCGGGCCCCAACTCAGGTCACCCCATTTGTAGTGGTATCGGTCCAGTGCCAGGTTGAGACCGGCGCTGGCGCCTATCTCGATGAGATGGAATCGGTCCAGCCCAACTGACATCACTCCTGGCAACAACGCGACGCACCGGCGGCACTCGTTGGTCTGGGTGAACCGCGTGTTGCCAATCTCGACGATCTCGTCCTCGTTGGTGAGCACGAAGTCACGGAAGGGCCCGCCCGCCTCGCGCGGCGGGCGCGGCTCGGGGACGAGGCTCCGGTAGAACTCGCCAAGACGGTCCTGGGCGCCACCCAGGAGCAGATAGTGGACTGCCCCGAACAGAAGGTTGGGCGGCGGATGATGCCCGATCCGGTTGATGACCCTCATGAGATCAGCGTCGCCGGCGATCACTTCGACGAGGTGGTGATAGAGAGGTGAGGTCTCGGCGTGAAGTCGCCACCCGCTCAGGTAATCCGGAGTGACCGGAGGGTCGGCGGTCACATCTCGGCGCGGCGATACGCCGTGGCCAACGAGTCGGCGTACTCGTTCCAGCGATAGCCGCTGTGAGCTGGTATCCAGCGGATCGAGACCTCGGGCTTGCTCGTGGCGAGGTGGTACGCCTCCTTGACCAGCTCGAGGTTGGCTATGGGCCCTGGAGACTTCTTCTTCCATCCGTTCGCCTTCCAGCCTTCAGCCCATTTGGTGATGATGTTGACCACCAGCTGGGAGTCTGTGTACAGGGTCACTTCGGTCTTGGGTGGGACCATGTCGAGGCCGGCGATGAGCGCCCTCAACTCCATTCGGTTGTTCGTCGTGTGAGCCTCGTACCCGGAGTCCTCGGCAACCACCTCGCCGTCGACTACCAGCACCGCTCCCCATCCCCCGGGCCCTGGGTTGCCTTCTGAGGCGCCGTCGGTGAACACGCCTGTTTCGGGGCCGTCCGTGTAGGTGGCCAGCACTTCGGCGAGTGTCATGTCTCGGTTCTTCGTCGCCGAGGGGGTCGTTGACTTGGGTTTGGTGTCGTTACGGCAATCGAGGCACTGCCTCGGGGTCCAACCGGGGTACCGCTCGAGGATGTCCTGACGAACGGAGAACTCCTGGTGGCAGGTCTCGCACGTGAACATGGTGCTCAGGCCTTCTCGAACACCGAGAGGAACTGCGGCGATTTGACCAGGTTGAACTCCCGGTGTTTCTCGACCAAGCCAAGGGGCTCGGCCATCCGTCGCAGCTTCGATGGCCAAAGCTTGTGGCAATGAACCTGGCGCGCCTTGAACGGCGTCCCGTGGAGGATTATCGACGTGGGTATTGCAAACATCCCCTTGATCGGCTCTGCGGGATAGATGTAGAGGGCGGAGCCGCCCGGTTTGAGGACGCGGGCCATCTCGGACATTGCCTCGTCGAGAGGAGGAATGTGCTCGATGGCGTGGATCGAAACGATGGCGTCGAAAGAGCTGTCCTCATACTGGAGGTCTTCGGCGCGCATGTGAACCACTAGATCGGAGTTCGCCACAGCGGGCGCCTCCACGTTGGCGTCGACCCCGACTGCGTCGATCCCGCGTTCGGCCAGTCGTTTCACCAGGTGTCCCTGCCCGCACCCGACCTCGAGCACACGGTCGCCGGCTTCGAGTTCGAGCAGACGGTCGACCTTGCGCAGATGGGCAGGATCCCAGCGGTTGACCAAGGCGTAGCGACGTGAGTGGTATTCAGTCATTGGGGCGTGAGCTATTGAAGCGTCTCGAGGTGTGGAGCGACGCCGTAGTCGAGTATCTCTGGGCCGGCTTTGGTCAAGGCCACGTGCGTCACGGAAGTGTTGGAGGGCGTGAACAGTGACTCTCCGTATGTCTCCTCCGTGTCGGTGATGCTCGAGACGTACGAGCGGATCGCTCCTCCATGGGCAACGACCACGGTTGGGGCTCCAGGGGCTTTCTCAACCCCATCCAACGCCTTGGTGAACCGGACCGTGAGCTCACCCCAGCTCTCGCCGGTGATTCCACGGCGCAGGTCGACACCGTGCTTGTAGATGCGCTCCATCACCGCAGGCCATCCTTCGATTATCTGCTCAGTGGTCAGCCCCTCCCATTCGCCCATCTCGATCTCCTCGAGGCCCGTCACGGGAACGACACCGTTGGAGGCGATGTGGCGCGCAGTGGAGATCGCCCTCTTCAGCGGGGACGAGTAAACGGTTTCCTTCGTCCCGTACCAGCCACGCAAAGCCTCGGCCTGGCGAAATCCGAACTCGTCGAGATCCCAGTCACCGTGGCCCTGCCATCTCCGCTCGACATTGGCGCGGGTCCTGCCATGTCGGACCAGGGCAAGGACAGGTGTGCCCTCGTCCAGGTGTTGTCGAACAGGCTTCGAACCGGAGCCCAGATGTCCAACGTCATTGAACGAAGCCAGGCGATATCTGTCGAACTGGCGCACGATCCTCGTGATCGCGGTATTTTGCGTGAACGCATGGACTCTTCTCGCGTCGCCCTTCAAGTGACGGCGAATCACTGCCTGGAGAAAGCCGCCATGAGTCACGACCGCCGCCCGCTCACCGTCGTTGAGGGCCTCGAACAGCCTGTCGACAGCCGACAGGGCTCGCTTGCGTGCCTGTTCGAGGGTCTCGCCCGTGCCACCCATGGGGAGGGTGCCAGTAGACACAGCCTCCCTCAGCTCCTCGCCGTACTTCGACCGAACGTCGTCGAAGGGCATCCCCTCCCACTTACCCAGGTCGATCTCAACGAACTCGTCATCGACTATCACCGCGTCGGCGAAGGCTTCAGCGGTGCGACGCGCTCTGGTCAATGACGAGCTGACGACCACGTCGAAGTGTTGACGGGACAGGCGTTGCCCAAGCGCTTCAAGGCTCTCCTCACCGGCTTCACTGAGCGGACCGTCCATACGCCCGTTCCAAATCCCATCGCGGTTCGCCTGCGACTCGGCATGGCGAACGAAGACGATCTCCTTGGTGGAGGTAGCGGCGCGGAACGGAATCGTCATCGGTTCGGAGGTTAAGGGAGGTCTGTTGCGTACTGGCATTTGGGCCTGACGCGAAGGCGCGGGGCAAGGTTGCTATTCCGCCGGGCTGCTCACCATCAGCCTCTGAGTGTCAGCTGCTCGAGTGCGGACATGCTGACATGATCGGCTGGCAGGAGAGTCTCCAGCCTTAGCTCCTCGAGCGTCACGTCGAAGGCTGATCCGATGGTAGAGATCATGGTGAAGAACGACCCTTTGAACCCCGGTGTGTCGAAGGTGATCGGAACGACCAGGTCCGCGCTCTCACGCCGGGGCGGGGAAGCGCTGAGTTCCGCGACCCCAGGGTAGGCGAGCACCTCATCCAGCAGCTCGGAAAGGGCCTTGTCGCCGGGCCGATGAGCTACCTCGTTCTTCAGGCGCTTCAGCAAGGCGCCCGCTGCCTCGGGCCAGTTCGACACCGACCGACGGAGCCCGTCGGGGTGCATGGTCAGTCGAATCACGTTGCCTCCGGCGGCTTCTGCCATCCGTGGTCCGGCGACCGCGGCCGTGACCGCCAGGGCGGCCTCGTTTGTCATCAGAAGGTTCCAGCGACCGTCTACGACGTAGGCAGGAAACGGGTGGGCTCGTAACACGGTGTCGAGCACCTGGCGGACCTCATCCATTGAGTCCTCGTCGAGGGAGCGCTCCCCGTAGATGGAGGCATAACCGGCCGCGTTGAGCATCGTGTTCCGATCGCGGAGAGGCAGCTCGAGCTGGTCAGAAAGGTGGACAACCATCTCTCGGCTCGGCTGGGAACGGCCGGTCTCGAGAAAGCTGAGGTAACGCTGAGACACCCCTGACACAGCGCTCAAGTCGAGTTGGCTCAGTCGCCTGGCCGTTCTCCACGTGCGTAGTTGATCGGCGAAAGACGAGCTCACTGAGCCAATCATATGGCCCCCTGCTAGCCGTTTCTATTACCCAATAGGTAATTGCTTTCACGACATCGTCGCAGGATCCTCCTCACAGGAGGTTGAGAAATGCATGAATCCAAGAGCCACACCAATCGTCTCCGATCGCTGATCCGGGCCAATGGGGTCTTCTCCATCACGAGCGGCCTCATCCTGGCCGTGGGCAGCCCACTGCTCGACATGTGGTTGGGCGTCGATGTTCCATGGCTACTCGCAATCGGCGTGGCACTCGTCGGCTACGGCTTGTCGCTCTACTCGTCGGCGGGACGGGACGAGACACTCGTCCGTCTCGGACGGTTTGCCACAGTGGCCGACATCGGATGGGTGCTCGGTGCAGCGGCGCTGATCTCCCTGACCGACGCACTGACACCGGGAGGTGAGATCGCTCTCGCCGCGGTATCCGCTGTGGTCCTCGGGTTTGCCGTGCTCCAGGCCCGGGCCCTGCCCGCGGCATCCGCACCGGCGGCCCAGTGAGAAACCCGATCAGCCGATGAAGGCGGAGGCGAAGATCAGCGAAACAATCGTCATGACCTTGATGACGATGTTCATCGCCGGGCCCGAGGTGTCCTTGAACGGATCACCAACCGTGTCGCCGATGACCGCAGCCTTGTGCGAGTCGCTCCCCTTGCCGCCGAACGCCCCGGTCTCGATGAACTTCTTGGCGTTGTCCCAGGCACCTCCGGCGTTGGCCATGAAGATCGCCAGGAGGAAGCCGGTGACCAAGGCGCCGCCAAGCAGGCCGCCGAGAGCCTCGACGTTGATGAATCCGACGACAAGGGGCAGGGCTATGGCAATAGCACCGGGGATGACCATCTCCCGGAGGGCACCCTGGGTGGCGATGTCGACACAGGTCGTGTAGTCCGGCTTGGCCTCCGGGTTGCCTTCCTTCAGACCTGCTATCTCACGGAATTGCCGCCGGACCTCGTCGATCATCTTGCCCGCGGCGCGGCCCACGGCATTCATCGTCAGCGCAGCGAAAAGGAAGGTGAACATCGCGCCGACGAAAAGGCCAATGGTCACCTCGGGCGTGGCAATGTTGATTGTCTCGAGACCGACAGCCTTGGTGAACGCGTTGAACAGCGCCAACGCGGTTACAGCCGCCGAGGCGATGGCAAACCCCTTGGCAATGGCGGCGGTGGTGTTGCCCAGTGAGTCCAGGGCGTCGGTCGCCTGGCGAACCTCCGGCTCGAGGTGTGCCATCTCGGCTATACCGCCGGCGTTGTCGGCGATTGGGCCGTAGGCGTCAACCGAAATGGTGATGCCGAGCGTGGCCAGCACACCGATAGCGGCGATGGCGACCCCGTACACGCCTCCGCCGGCGCCCATGGCCCACTCCCCTGCGTAGAAGGCCACTCCAATACCCCCAGCCACGGCTATCACCGAGAACGCAGCCGACCGCATGCCTTCAGCCACTCCGGAGATGATGACCGTCGCGGGTCCGGTTTGGGACTGGCGGGCGATTTCCTTGACCGTCTTGTAGTGGTCAGAAGTGAACCACTCGGAGATCTTGCCGACCAGCCAGCCGACGACGAGACCGGCGACAACGGCGATCCAGATGCCTAGCCAATTGTCGACCTTGTCACCAAAGATGACGCTGGCGAGCCAGGCGACACCTGCCGCCGTGGCGATCATGGCGAAGTTTGTTCCGCGATGAAGCGCCGCGGCGAGATGGGCCTCGTCTTTGGCCTTCACCAGGAACGATCCGATGATCGAGGCCAGCATGCCCAGGGCGGCAACGGCCAGCGGGAAGATGATGGCGTCTGCCTGGAAGTTCGTTCCCCCGAACACGAGAGCGGCATATGCGACCGGAGCGACGATGGCTCCGACGTAGGACTCGAAGAGGTCGGCGCCCATTCCGGCCACGTCTCCCACGTTGTCCCCAACGTTGTCGGCGATGACGGCTGGGTTACGGGGGTCGTCTTCGGGGATTCCTGCCTCGACTTTCCCGACAAGGTCAGCTCCGACGTCGGCGGCCTTTGTGTAGATGCCACCCCCCACACGGGCGAAAAGGGCGATAGAAGAGCCTCCGAGGCCTATGGCTGTGACGATATCGACCCAGTCCTCTGTGAGCCCGAGAACGTCTCGGAAGATCCAGAACCCCAGTGCCAGGCCGACGAGACCCAGCCCCGCGACCGTGAACCCCATCACGGCACCGCCTCGGAAGGCCACAGGAAGGGCTGCTGGAATGCCACCCGTTCGCGCAGCTTCAGTGGTGCGGGAGTTGGCCGCCGTTGCTATGCGCATGCCCACGTAACCGGCGAGGGCGGAGAGAACGGCACCGAAGACATAGGCGATGGCGCCCCAAGGACGGCCCCAGTCGAGAAGCGTGGCGATGAGGACCGCCATGATCACGACGAAGACCGAGACCCACGTGTACTCGCGCTTGATGAACGCCATGGCGCCGTCACGAATTGCCGTAGCCAACTCCACCATGCGCTCGTTGCCGGCGGGCGCCGCCAGCACGGCGCGGGTGTAGTAGACGGCGAGGATCAGGCCGAGCACACCGGAGGCGAGCGCGACGTAGAGGATCGTGTCAGGTGTCATCTCTCAGAACTCCTAGGGAGAGGGTCGTCGAAGCGGCGCCGGATTATAGGGAAAGCCCCGTTCCCAGGCCTAATGCTGGGTCCGACTACTGCTGCCCGAGGGGAGATATTGTCCGGTTTGGTGTCCAAAGACGTGAAGCTTTCTGCTGACGGCCAGCAGGTCCTCGATGAGAGTCTGGCTTTGGCCGTTGAGTCCGGTCGGGTGCCTGGGATCGTGGGGATGCTAGGTGTCGACGGTGAATCTCTGTGGTCGGCCGTTGCGGGGGACATGGGGCCGGGCGCACCGATGAGATCAGACGTGATCATGCCTCTGGCCTCGGTCGGGAAGATGTACACGGCGACCGCCGTGATGTTGCTTCTGGAGGCCGGGGCCCTATCGGTCGAAGACCCTGTGAGCGATTTCATTCCTGAGTTCGACTCGGTGATGGTTTCGGTAAATGAGAACCTGGTCGCGCCGGCGTCGCCGGTCACCGTCCACCACCTGCTCACACACACGGGTGGGCTCATGGTGGATGGAGACCTGTTCTGGGAGGCTTGGAACGCCCACTCGGGAAAGACCACGACGGGCCACCTCGCGAGGGCGCTCGCCGAACTCCCGCTCCAGTCCCATCCCGGCTCGGCGTTTGCATACGGAGCCACCGGGGCTTCGTATGAGGTGTTGGGCGCGATCGTCGAGGTTGTGTCAGGCCAGACACTCGAGGAATTCATGGAGGAGCGGATATTTCGGCCGCTCGGGTTGGAGGACTCGCACTTCTTCGTGCCCGAAGACAAGCTCGACCGGTTGGCAGCCCTCTTTCGCAGATCCGACGGCACCTTCGCCCTGGAGAGGCAATTGGGAGAGGACCGCCCACGGTCAGGCTTCTTTCACGGAGGTGGAGGGATCCAGGCCTCCGGGACGGACCTCCTCCGGTTTGGCGAGCTCTTTGTGAACGGAGGGCAGGTAGACGAGATGCGTCTGCTCGAGGCGCGCACCGTTGAGACGATGATGCGTGACCACGTCGGGGATCTCCTGCCCATTGAGGGACTCGGTTGGGGATACGGGGCAGCTATCAAGACTGCAACCGGGCGCTACGGATGGGTGGGGGGCGGCCATGCCAAGGCCTGGATCGACCCAGCTCTCCAGTTGGTGGCCTACTTCGGTTTTCCGCTCATGCCGCCCGGTGAGCCTGTCCTCCTCGAAGAGCTCGAACACCTCGTCGACCAGCATCTGCTCGTCACCTGACAGACCGAATCGGTTGGGAGACTCTCAGCCGGGTAACTTCGTGGCGTGGATGTGCCCGAGGTTCGATTCGTCGTCGCTGATGACGGGGTCCGTATCGCTTACCAAGACTTCGGTGAGGGCCCACCCATGGTACTGGTCCCTACGTCCTTGGGGCACCTAGAGGGATACTGGGAGTTCGTCAGGCTCCGTCAGCTGTACGAACGATTCGCAGCGAACCTGCGAGTCCTCTTGTTCGATCATCGAGGCAACGGCCTGTCGGATGGTTTCACCGACCCTCCGTCCATTAC
>JAWWBL010000066.1:0-8887 GCA_033720975.1 Acidimicrobiia bacterium
GGTTTATGTCCTGACTAAGGAGGAGGGCGGTCGGCATAACCCGTTCTTTTCTGGTTATCGCCCCCAGTTCTATTTCCGGACTACTGATGTGACCGGATCGGTGATGCTTCCTGAGGGCACTCAGATGGTGATGCCGGGAGACAACACCGAAATGACCGTGGAACTGATCGCCCCGATCGCCATGGACGAAGGCTTGCGGTTCGCTATCCGCGAAGGCGGACGGACCGTAGGCGCCGGACGAGTAACCAAAATCACCAAGTAGGTCCGACCGGGTTATCCAGAAACGAGAACGAGATGCCTTCTGACAAGAGACCGCCGCTGACGCTCGCCTGCACGGTGTGCAAGAGGCGGAACTACGTCACGACAAAGAACAAGTCGAACACCCCGGACCGGATCGAGCTGAAGAAGTACTGCCGGTGGTGCCAGCAGCACACCATTCATCGGGAGACGCGTTAGCCGTCTGTTGACGCGTTCTTCGCGGCCAAAGTCCGGAATACCGGACCTCGTGCATTAGGAACCGGGTTTGGACGGGAACTAGCGTGGTGGGATGGATGTGGCCGGTCTGGTCGACCGCACCTACGGACCGCGTCCCCTGCCTGTGACCGGGGAGGCGGTGTCCGCCTATGTGGCGGCGACCGGCGACGACCCCGACCGGTGGAAGACTTCGGCGCCGCCCGGCTATGCCGCGGCGGCGCTTTTCGTGGTGGCGCCGGAGCTGCTCGACGAGCTGTTCGAGCACTCGGTCATCCACGGAGAGCAGACCTTCAATTGGCTTCGTCCTATAACTATTGGCGCCAAGCTGGAAGTAGCCGGAACCGTCTCTAAGGCCCGTGAGCGGGGCGGCGTCCACTTCGTGACATTCGAGATCGAGGTGTCCGACTTCGAGGGGCAGCTCGGCACGGGCTCGGCGCTCTTCCTGGTCTCGGGGGAGGCGACCGCTGCCAGCTCAGAGGAAGGGCCTGAGCCGGCTCACGACGACGCCGGCGATCCCGCCGAGAACGAGAGATCGGTCTCCAGAGCCGGGCTCCTCAGGTATGCCGCCGCCACCGGAGATTGGAACCCGGTTCACTGGGACCACCGGGCAGCAGTCGAAGCTGGCCTGCCTGGGGTGGTGGTCCATGGCCTGCTCCAGGCAGCCTGGGCGTTCCAGGCCGCTACAGAAGGAACCTCAGGCGAGAGACCGCTGGCATCGGCCCGAGTCAGATTTCGTGCTCCGCTGCTTCCGGCACACCCGGTGATGGTGGCCGCCGAGTCCAATGGATCAAGGGTGGATGTTTCTCTTGGCGACGCCACCACAGAGTTCCTCTCTGCCAGGGTGGAGCGGGCCAATGAGTAACCCGAATGACAGCGCTCAGGTCGAACGGCAAAGAGAGCGCGAGCTCATCTCCAGAGCCCAGCAGGGCGACAGAGGAGCCTTCGCCGCTCTGGTCAGATCACACCAGAACGAGGTCTACACATTGGCGAGAAGATTGGTCGGCGACCCCCACCTCGCATCCGACGTGGCACAGGAGGCGTTGATCCGAGCGTGGAAGGCGTTGCCGAATTTCCGTGGTGAGGCTCGTCTCTCCACCTGGCTGCACCGGATAACAGTGAACACAGCCTGGACCCACAAGAGCCGCGCTCGTCGTCACTCCGGCGCGCCGATAGAGGAGGCTCTCGAGGTTGCGGCTCTGCCCGACGCGGATCATCCCGAACTTGCCGGGGAGATGATGGAGCTGCGGGGGCGGCTTCGTCGGGCTCTCGATCGGCTGCCAGTGGCGCTCAGGCAAGTTGTGATCCTGAAGAACGTCTACGGATGGTCTCACGCCGAGATCGCTGAGGCCATGGGGATATCGGTCACAGCGTCAAAGGTGAGGCTGCACAGGGCCCGTGCCCGTCTGTCGAAGGACCTCGAGGAGATGAAGTGAGCCTGGTGTGCGAGGTGGCGGCTCCCTTCGTCGCCAACAGCGCCGTGGACGGCACCGAGATAATCAAACCCCTACGGGGCCACACGGACTCCTGTCTCCGCTGTCAGGCGCGCCTCGCTGCCATGTCGAAGACGGCGAGGGAGTTGAACGCCATGACCGACTCCCAGGCGCGGGCCCCGGCCGACCTGGAGTGGCGGGTCATGTCGGCACTCGAGGGGGACCTGGCGCTGCCACGATCGTGGAAGGCCCCGGTCGCCGTCGCCGCGGTGCTGATCTCGTTTGTCGCGGCGGTCATCGTGTGGCGCCTCAAGCCACGCACCAACTAAGCCTCGGGCAGCCCAGCCATCACCAGACCTTCCATGATGTGGTCAGCGTACGCCGGGTTCTTGAATCGGAACGAGGCTCGGTAGTTGGCGGCCGTCGAGCCAGGTCGACCCTCGAGAAACTTGTCGATGTACTGACGCGCTTCGTCGAGCCGGCCAAGCTGGGCGAGGGTGGCCGCCATGATCACAAACACTTGAATGTATTCGGGGAGGCCGACAAGAGCCTGCTCGGCCCAGATCAACGCAGCCTCATAGTTGCCGCTCGAGTACTGCATGAACGCAAGGCCGACCATCCACTGGTCGGCGTCGGGATCACCGGGGCTGGTCTGAATTGCCAGGGTTTGGTGCTCGATTGCCCGCTCCAGATCACCGGCAAGCCATGAGGCGAGGCCGACCGCAACCGGGTACCAAGGCATTGCCATCTCGGCCTCGCGAAGCGCGCGATCGTGGTGGCCACTGAAGGCGTAGGCAAATGCCAGCGAGGAGCGAGCACGCCAGCTCGCAGGATCTGCTCGTACGGCTTGTTCTCCGAGTTCGGTGGCCCGTTGGAAGTCGCGGCCCGCATCCCCGCTCCAGCCACGCCAGGCACGGATATACAGAACGAATGCCAGGAACGCCATTGCCCTCACGTTCTCCGGGTCCTTGTCGATCGCTTCCTGGAGCAACGCAAGAGCATTCTCGTAGTCCTCCGGCGTGGTTCGGTAGTAGTGCCAACGACCACGCTGGAAGAGGTCCCAACTCTCGAGACTCTCGGAGCCTCGGGCGACGCTCTTGTCCAACTCGCCCCGAGCCAGCTGCGGGGCCAGCTTCAGGGTGATGGATCGGGCGATCTCGTCCTGGAGATCGAAGACATCCTCTATCTCTCGGTCGAAACGCTCCGCGGCCATGACGTGGTCGGCCTCGGCGTCGATCAGCTCGACCGATACCCTTACGCGGCTGGCCGTGGCCCGCACACTTCCCCGGATCACGTACGTGGCGTCCAACTCTCTGGCGATCTCCCGATCAGTCTTGCGTTGGTCGCGGTATGCGAAGGCGCTACCTCTCGGCACAACTCTGAACTCCCCGTAGTTGGTAAGAGCCGTCGTCACGTCCTCGGTGATCCCATCGACGAGGTAATCCTGGTCGGGGTCATTACCGAGACGGTCGAAGGGCAAGACGACGACTGCTCCGGGTCCCGAGGGTCTGTATGGAGCCTCATCCGTGTTCGCTTTCGGATCGAGGTGCCAGAACCCTCCGACCCGATCGGGAGTGAGGTCGAGGTCGAGATCCGAAACCTGATCGTGGACGGCTTTGGAGAGACACAGGCCCCCCGGTTCGGAGAGGCGCATGAGCCGGGTTGCCCTGCGGACTGCCTCCCCCTCCAGACGGCCGTCGATCTCCGCCACGGCACCAACATCGATCCCGAGCAGAAGATCGAGTCTCCGATCCGGGGCCACCGTCACGTTTCGCTGCGCCATGAGGGCCTGGACCTCGACCGAGCACTTGACGGCCTCGACCACCGATGGAAACTCGAAGACGATTCCCTCCTTCTCGGTGCCGATTATCCGCCCGCCGTGTGAATGCACCAGTGGGTCGACCGCGGTCCGGTGGGCCTTCAACGATGAGAGCGTCCCTTCTTCATCATTCTCGATCCGCTCGGCGAAACCTTCTACCCCTGCCGAGACCACCGCTCTTTCGGTCGTCGCATGCGGACCATCCCTGTCCAAACGGAACGCCTGTATGGGCTGGTGGATGTTCTTGAAATCTTGCTCACCGAGGTCGACGAAGCTGGCCTGCACCTTCGACGCCACCTGGTCTTTTACGCTCTTGGAGACACTGATGCCGCCGACCGGTGCGATCGCCTCGAGGCGGGCGGCCACGTTGACTCCGTCCCCGTAGATACGGTCGTCCGACACCATCACCTCACCGAGGTGGATACCGATCCGAAACTCCATCCGGCTTTCGACGGGGACTTCGATGTTCCTCTTGGCGATGACATCCTGGAATTCCATCGCACTCTCAACAGCGTCAGTCGCCGATGGAAACTCGACGAGAGCGTTGTCTCCCGGTGTGTCGACAATGCGACCACGACGGCGGTCAACGATCGTGCTGAGCTCGTCCCGGTAGTCATCGAGTCTGGCGACAGTCCCAACCTCATCCTTGGACATGAGGCGGCTGTACCCGGCGACATCGACGGAAGCGATCGCGACCAACTTCCGCTCGACATCAGGGGCCATGGGTGGAAACTACCGGCCTACTGTGCGCGGTGACGAGCCCCTGGGCCTTTAGCTAGCATCGCTCGTCGGAGGTAGGTGCCGTTGGCCCGAATCAAAGAGCCACAAAAGATCGCCGCGCTGCAGCGAATTCCTCTGTTCGAAGACCTCGACAAGAAGGAGCTCCAATTCCTCGCCAGCCTCGTCACCGAGGTTCCGGTGCGACCGGGGACCAAGTTGGTCAAGCAGGGCGAGATCGGCCTCGAAGCGATGATCGTCGAGGAGGGTACGGCCGACGTGATCCGCGATGGCAACAAGGTCGATGAGATCGGGCCCGGGGACTTCTTCGGCGAGATGAGCCTCATCCACCACCAGCCTCGCAACGCCGACGTCGTAGCGACCTCAGACATGATCGTGCTGGACATGAGCGCCAGGGAATTCGCAACGATGCTCGACGCCTATCCGGACGTGGCTATGAAGATCCTTCGCACCGTGGTCGCCCGGCTCGCCGCCTCTCAGGAGGCTTCGGTCTAGGGACCAATGGATGCCTGAGTCCGTCGAGCGCCGATTGTCAGCCTTGGTATCGGCGGACGTTGCCGGGTACAGCAAGCTGATGGCCCAGGACGAGGTCGGCACGGTTCGAACCCTGACCGCGTACCGGGAGGAGATGGGCGTACTCACCAAGCAGCATGGTGGCCGGGTCGTGGACAGCCCTGGTGACAACATCCTCATGGAGTTCCCCAGCGCAACGGACGCGGTCGAAGCAGCGATCGAGATGCAGCGGGTGATCGCTGCCCGGAATGAGTCTTTGCCCGACGAGCGCCGGCTCCGCTTCCGCATGGGATTACACCTCGGAGAAGTGCTGGTGGAGGACGATCGCATCTATGGAGACGGAGTCAATATTGCGGCTCGTATCGAAGCCGTGGCCGCCCCAGGCGGAGTCGCCATGTCGGACAGTGTCTACTCCCAGGTGGTCAACAAAGTAGACGCCGAATACCGGGACATGGGCGATTACGAGCTAAAGAACATCGACCGGTCGATCCGCATCCACCAGCTGGAAGTTCAGGGCACGGATAGACAGACACCCCCCACCAAACCCGAAGCCGATCGGAATGCTGCCTGGATCGTTGTGCTTCCCTTCGAGAACCTAGGCGGTGATCCCTCCGACGACTTCCTCGCCGACGGACTGACCGAAGACATCATCACATTGCTCTCAGCCTTCCGGAGCCTCCGGGTCATAGCTCGAACCGCATCCTTTCAGTACAAGGGCAGCCGGTCTCCGATCCCTCAAATCGCCGACGAGTTGGGGGTGCGGTTTGTCCTCGAAGGCAGTGTGCGTCGAGCAGGCGAGCGTATCCGCGTGACGGCTCAGCTCATCGAGGCGGAGGACCAACACCACATCTGGGCAGACAAATACGAAGCCGATGTGGCGGAGATCTTCAACGTTCAGGATCGGATCACCGAAGGGATTGTCGCGGCAATCGACCCAGCCATCAGGACGGCAGAGACGCTGAGGGCCTCTCGAATGCGACCTGAGAACATCGATGCTTGGGGGCATGTTCAACGTGGTTGGAGCGCAGGCAATCGTTACAGGCGGGAGGCTGTTGAAGAGGCAAAGTCCCATTTCCGAAGAGCCCTCGAGATCGATCCGGATTACGCCGACGCACACACCGGGCTGGCGACCTGTCACGTTCTCGACGCCTTTCTGCTGTGGACTGACGATCCTGCTGCGTCTTTGGACCTCGCCTACCAGGAGGCGAAGAGAGCAACGGAGCTCGACCCCAGAGATGCGTACGCACTGGCTGTGTTGGCGTTCGTCAACACCCGGATGGGGCGATTGGGCACGGCGGCCGAGCTTGGGGAGCGGGCGATCGAGCTGAATCCGAGTCATGCCCTTGCCAACGCCTTCGCGGGCAACGCCCACGTGTACAACGGCGACCCTGAACGGGGAGCGGAGCTGTTCGACCGGGCATTCGCCTTGGCGCCCCGAGATCCAGCCGCCAACTGGTTCCTCGGTGGCCGCGGGCTGGCCCGATTCCTGGCCGGGGAACCCGAACTGGCACTGGAGGACGCTCGCGCCGCGATCAAGGTGCGGTATGGCTACTTGTTCGGCAGGGCTTTGATCGCGGCGTCGCTGATCGACATGGGACGGGCCGAGGAGGCTGAAGCGCAGATGGCGGAGATCCTCGAGATGTGGCCCGACTTCGACTCACACCGGTTCGATGGCTACCACTTCCGGAAGCCGGAGCATCGCTCCCACTTCATCGACAACCTGCTGACTGCGGGGATGCCGGGCTGATGGCGAGGGTCACGGGCATAGGCGGGGTCTTCTTCAAGTGCGAAGACACCATCGCCTTGCGCGACTGGTACGTGAAACACCTGGGTCTACCCGTCGATGACGAGGGTTACGTTGTCCTCTGGTGGGGTGACGAGGTTCGAGGCTCGACGGTGTGGGGGCCGTTTCCCTCGGACACCATCGCCTTCGACTGGCCGGAAGGCAAGCAGTGGCTGATCAACTACCGGGTCGACGACCTCGACGAGATTCTCCAACGCCTGAGGGATGAGGGGGTCGACGTCGGCGACGATACGTTCGAAGACATGAACGGTCGCTTCGGTCATTGTTGGGACCCCGAGGGGAACCGGATTCAGCTGTGGGAGCCCAACCCGGGGATGTGACCTAGGGCTTGCCGGGGTTGGCCGGCTTGCCGTTGGTCTCCGAGTGCTCGGGTCGACCTGGATCGGTCGGGCGACGGTCGTCCGCCATGGCCTTGGCCAATGCAGCGACTTCACGCCCGTTGATCCGGCCCGTCTCGTAGAGGTAGGTCAGAAGCTGGGCCACCTCTTCCTTGATCGACATCGACACGCCGTCAGAAGGGCGCTCGGCGGTGAGAACGTCGATCGCTCGCTTCAACCCGGTCGACTCCGACGGGTCGTTGCCCTCATGGGATGAAGCTTCGGGCCCATGGGACGACTCTTCGGGCCCGCCGAATGTGGGCAACTCGATACCCAGCCCGACGAGAACCTGGCTGAGGCCATAGTTCCAGTCATCCGGACCGGCGCCCTGTGACGCCCAGGCCATCCCGGTGATGCCCAGGATGAGAACGAGACTGGCGGCCGATGCGGTGAGTCGGCGACGGAGGTTGTGGCGAACGCTTTGGCGTGGCGGCGACACAGGCCGGTCGGGATTAGCCGGGGGAGCGACGGTCTCAACAATGTCATTTACGAGCGGACCTTGGCTCAGCGACTCCAGGGCTGCGACTTGGCGCGCCAAGTCTGGGCTCGGTCGACTCCCAGCAGGTCGATATCTGTTGTCCACTCGGTTGGACATGTCAGACACGTCTCCTCTGGCACCGCTCGTTTGCGGCGCATTCATGGGCAGCCAGCGCGCTGCTCCTATCTCTCTATATCGACAAACTAAACGCTGAAACTTGAATCATCTCGGGCCCTTTCTGGGTCTAACGATCTATTTCCGCACCGCCCGGTTAGCCCGGTTAGCGTCAGCAAGCCATGATCCGAGAGTCGCCAGAGCTTGAAGCCGTTGTCCGCAGATGGGTCGAGGCCATGAACCGACGGGACTTCGAGACGGTTGCCAACTTCTTTCTTCGCTCGGCCCACGGCAGGTACGTTGGCACGGACGCCCACGAGTACTGGAAGGGTCTCGCCTACATCGATGCCTACGCGGCGCACCAGGACGAGATGCCCGAGTTCTTCATCGACATCGAGGAGGCGGAGGGTTTTGACGTAGGGGAGTTCGGGTGGGCCGCGGTCCGCACCACGACAACATTCGTGGGGCTCGAGCCGAGACAGCTCCGTTTCACATTTGTCTTCGTCTTGGAGGGAGGCTTCTGGAAGATTGCCCAGGCTCACAGCTCCTTCGCGGTTCCCAACCCCGAGGTCATGGGGGTTGAGATGACAGAGAGCCTCGAAGACCTCCTCGAGTCGATATCCGAGGGTCTGGGCGAGGCGATATCGACCTCGGTATCGCAGGGGACGGTGTCGGTTCTATTCACCGACATCGAGGGGTCGACAGAGCTGACCCGGAGGGTGGGCGACACCGCATGGGCCAGGGTGATCGAGTGGCACGACCGGGCCATCCGCGAGATCGTCGAAGCTGACCAGGGCACCGTCGTCAAGATGCTCGGCGATGGGGCGATGGCGGTGTTCGACTCGGTGCGCAACGCGGCTCGAGCCGCTCGGCGGATCCAGGAAGCGGTCGTCGCTAGGACAGACCAACCGACGATCAAGGTTCGTGTCGGTCTCCATGTCGGCGACGTCGTGCGAGCAGAGGGTGACTTTCTTGGCAGCACGGTCAACAAGGCGGCCCGGGTCGCTGCAGCTGCTGCTGGCGGTGAAGTAGTGGTCTCAGCCCCGGTGCGAGCTCTGCTTAGTGACGATCCTCGATTTCGCTTCGGCGAGGTTCGGACGGCTCAGCTGAAGGGGATCGAAGGAGTCCACGAGCTCGTGA
>JAWWBL010000067.1:0-8862 GCA_033720975.1 Acidimicrobiia bacterium
CCGACCGTGGAGCAGCCTGAAGACGTTTCTGCCGATACGCCCAAATCCCATGATCCCGAGTCGAGTGGTCATTTCCTCATTCCTGGCCCGTCATCAACGGTAGCCCGCCAAGGGGCTATTCCCGGAGGCAGCTGCCCGGTACGCTGGTGCCGAGGGGAGATGTTGACGCTGTTCGCAATTGCTGCGATTTGCCTGATGCCACCAGTCGACGGCGAAGTGGTGAGCCACTACGCACCAACCGGCCGATACGGCGGCCATTGGGGTGTGGACTTCTCCGCCTACGGCTCCGAAGTGATGGCGCCGGCCGGTGGAAAGGTCACATTCGCCGGCTCGGTCGCCGGAATGCTGTCGGTGACGATCGAGCCGGTGCCGAGCTTCAAGGTATCGCTCTCCTATCTGTCATCGATGAAGGTTCGGGCCGGGGAGTGGGTTGAGCGGGGTGAGCTGATCGGCTACTCGGGCTTTCCCCACGGGATATCAGGTGTCCACCTGTCAACGAGGATCGACGGTGTGTACGTCGACCCCGAGCGGCAATTGGGTTGTCGAGGCACGGATGTGATGAGAGCGTTGCGTCTCGTGACTCCTCCCCAGCCCTATCCTCGGTCCCGTGCGCACCGGCATCCTCGGCGGGACCTTCGACCCGATTCACATCGGACATCTCCACGCCGGGGAGACCGCCTTCCATCAGGCAGGGCTCGACCGGGTGCTGTTCATCCCAGCCGGTCGACCCTGGCAGAAGGAGGGAGGGTCAGTGTCGGACCCCAAGCACCGTCTCGAGATGACCCGACTCGGCGTCGATGGGGTGACCGGGCTCGAGGTCGACGATCGAGAGGTTCTCCGCGACGGCCCCACATATTCAGTTGACACCCTGTTGTCGTTCCCAGACGAAGAGGAGCTCTTTCTCGTTGTCGGGGCAGACGCGGCCGTTGGCATCCACACCTGGCACCGCGCCCCGGAGGTTTTGGAGAGGGCGGGTGTTCTCGTCGTGCCTCGTGCCGGTTTCGACTCGAGACAGGTGCTCGAGACGATCCCGGAATGTTTGTTCTTGGACATGGGGATTTTGGAGGTCAGCGGGACTGAGATCCGATCCCGGGTGAGAGCGGGCGAGCCGTTCCGTTTCCTCGTCACCGAGCGGGTTCACGCGTACATAACTGCCAATGACCTATACCGTCAGCCGTCCCGAGACGATATGGTGGAGGAGTCTTCTCCGATGGAGGAATCGTCGTAGAGCAGAGTGTCGAACTGGCCCGGATGGCAGCAAACGCCATCTTTGCCAAGAAGGGAACCGACATCGTCCTGCTCGACGTCGAGGGGTTGTTCGTCCTCTCGGACATATTCGTCATCGCCACCGGTTCATCCCGTCCCCATGTGCAGGCTCTGGCCGAGCATGTCGAGGAGAAGTTGAAGGACAACCGAGAGATAAAGCCGTTGCGGGTGGAGGGGCTGCCTGAGGCCGAATGGGTGCTCCTCGACTACGGGGACATCATCGTCCACTTATTCCAGGCCGGCCCCCGAGAGTTCTACTCCCTCGAGAGGCTTTGGGGCGACTCGGAGAGGGTCAGGTGGGAGGAGCCGGTCCCCACCGAAGGCTGAGGAGTTCACCTTCAAGGTGGGCAGAATCTAAAATGCCGCCTCCCATTCACGGGGCTGTAGCTCAGCCTGGCAGAGCACTTGACTGGCAGTCAAGGGGTCAGGGGTTCAAATCCCCTCAGCTCCACAGAGAAACCCCCTGGTCCCCCTAGTCGGTCGCTCGGCGCCCGTCCGTCAGGCGCTGCAATTCCCTCGCGCGACGAATCCCAATGTCCGGACACATACCCAGTAGCACCCGTCGGGGTTATGCGGGGTATCCGGGAATAGGTTGGTATGTTCCGGCAAATAGGTGAGAGAAGACTGCCCGCCAGTTTGCGGACCAGACTCGCGTGAGGAGGGTCACAATGCGGTCAGGAAGAACGTCGATGCTGCCACTCGTCGCCGCATTCGCCTTGTTTGCTGTCGGTACTTTGGCAGCTGAAGCGGAAACTTCGATCGCGGCCACCCCGATTTCGGATGTGCCGCTTGCCGATAGCTCCTTGGACAAAGGAAGACTCGCCAGCCTGGTCGATGCCGCGTTGGCCAAGGACGAGATTGCGATCAACGAGCCGGAGTTCGGATTCGCAGCACCAAAGCCCGGAGAACCGGAGCCTGAGCTTGTCTTCCCTGGACTCAGCGAATCTGAAGCTGAAAAAGCAAAGCTGTTAACGGCTCTATACGACAAGTCGGTGGCTGAAGCCATGATGGAAGCGGATCGACGATACCTAGAGCTCGGAGACGAGTCCCTTGAGCCGATTCGTCCCGCCCTCCCCTCAGCGTCCGTGGAAAGAGGTCTGCCAGCGCCTGTGGCGGATTCCTCGGCTTTGTACAGGTTGCCCTCAGGTGGTTCAGACGGCGACCTCGAACGGGTTGCTGCAGACGCTTCCCAATCGTCCGGCCAAAGTACTGAAGGAGCGTGTAGTGGCAACTGCTACCAGACGGACGGCCTTCATCTAAGCGACCATCCGGATGATGTCTATGCGAGCGACTATTGGGTGTGGCTCGCCGTTCCACAGAGCAACGAAACCAACAAGTGCGACTTGGCCTCGCATGCGTCCGCTTGCTTCTGGTTCTATGCGATGCAATACAATATGGACTGCTGCAAGTCAGCTATCCACATCGGTCCGCAGCGCGGCTCATCGTTGGCGGGCGCCGCTGGCTCCAACTGGCGCATGAATATCGACGGTTACAACGATGGTGTTCACGTTGGTGGACAGAGTTCGGTGAATCTGCCGGTAGCTACGTGGATACGCGTCCGAACTTGGCGGCTGAGTACCGGGGTCTCTGCGGGGACCCCTTGGGCACAGTTTGGTGTCTGGGCGATGTGGGGCGGCGTGGACACGTATTTGGGATCGGTGACCATCAACGGCACCTGGATCGCTAAGTCCTTCATGTTCGCGGAGATCTATGAAGCCAATGGTCAATGTTCGACTGACCTCGAGCGCGGATACCTTGACAATGCTCGTTACCAGCGCGTCGGGACCGGCATGTTGGCATTCGCCCAAGCTGTAGCTAGCTACGAGGAAAACTGTGCGAACACATCCTGGCACGCCCTCGGTGGGGACTTCGTCAGAGACGAGCGGGAGACTCCGAGAGTGATCCCCAATGGGGGAATAGTGTGGTGACGAATGCTGACCCCGTTCCGTCGACGGAATGCCCGGACCGGTCGTTGCCGCCTCCCTCTGGGCGCGGCATTCCTGCTCATCCTCTTTGGTTGCGGCGGTCGGGGCGGCACGCCAAACGCAAGCAGCGACGTAGTTGACACGCCAGGTCAGGAGACGACTGCGACCATTCTGCTGCCGGTGTCCGATGTCGCCTGGCACCTATCCGAAGGTGTTCCGGCAGTCACGGAACTACCGCATGGGATACGCGACGTTGTCCACATCGTCCCTCGGGAGGCGCCCCAGGACGCCGTAGACGGGGAGGTTGAGATCCGTGTCGAGCAGGCCCAACCATCGGGGAATCTGTTCGGCTCTGTCATCGTGCGATGGGAGGCTAAAGGACACCAAAACGTCGCTTCCCTGTCGTGGACCGCTGCACTCGACTCCCGGCCAAACTGTGAGGAACGTATTCAGGCTGATGAGCCGTGGCATGCGGTGACTGTACGAGGCGTCGCGGGCTGCGCTCTCGCCCCTACTCTCGGCAGCGGGCTCTTGGAGTGGATCGAGAATGGCATCTCCTTTCACTTCGAGTCCGGGGTGCTACCCGTCCTCGACGCAGCCGAGTGGCTCGCATCGTGGGTTGTGCTGGAATAGGTTTCTCCCTGAAGGGAGGTGGAAGCCTTCAAACCGCTCGTCTCTCTATTCCCGATGGGTTCGATCTGGGCCACGATCAAAGAGCCTTGGTACATCGAGAACACCTAGGGCGCGGTGTATGTGCGTTATGACGCGGAGTCACAGCCATTCGTCAATAACTCATTCTGCCGAGCTGCGCGTTGGTCGTTAACAATCACAAGATTGTCCGCTACGAACCCCCAGAGATCGAGGTCTCCGACGCCACCAAATACCCGGACCGAGATCTCGCCGACGAGGAGTTCGTGGCCGAGCTGAACAAGGCCGCCGCTCCGTCCTAAGCAAGCGACCTTGCGCAATCAGCTGAACAATGGCCGGATTAACTCATGTTCTGCGACGCATAGAGCTTCCAGTTCCGCTGACTTGCGTTGTGGTTCATCGGTTTTTCGCTCCAATACGGGGTTCAAATCCCCTCAGCTCCACTCCGCGACTGTTCGGCCCGCGCCATGGGCGCCTCCAGCCCCACGCCCCTGCTCGTCCAAGAGATCATCGGGCCGTTCGGAGTCGGCGTCGCAGCGCCGACCCCTCGATCCACCCTCCTACCGCCCCGCCGACGACACCGATGAGGGTGAGAATGAACACGAAGAACACCGTACCCATGGCCGTTCCGTCTTCAGGTGCTCCAAAGAGACTGTGAAGCGCGTCCCCCGTGAAGGCGATCCCTCCGCCGGCGATCCCGGCTAAAACCCACCCGCCGATGCTCGCTGCGAGCAGACGTCCCGGACGCTCTACGCGGTCCTTGAGCGCTCGCCATTGGAAGGTCCCACCAATAGTCCCCAACGCAATTGCACCCAACACGAAGTCGATGGGAGGACCGCCCACGGCGAACCCGACGACCAAACCCAACCCCAGCCCGGCGGCGGCCGCTGCTGCAACTGTGCGTGGGCTCGTGACATGATCGGCGAGGACCCGCTGTCGGAGGAACACGAAGGTCGATGCGCCGACGATCACGGCCACCAGAAGGGCGAGGTTCCGCTCCAGGCTGTCGTGGGGTACACCCAGCCCGTACTCAGCCAGGTCTCCCAACAATGCGAACAAGCCGTACGTGAGGCCAAGGCCGACCGCATTGGCCAACACCCAGGCCCCCAACGAGAAACCGCCAGGTCCGCGCAGCCCCGTCTCGACGACTGACTCGGTTCTTTCGGTCATGATCGCTCCTTTCACAGCGAACGGTTGTGAAGAGCCTGATGACCAACCTTTCAATCAGATGAAAAAGGAGTGAAAACCATCAAGGAGAGTCCCGCGAGACTCCGATTTCCGCCATCGATTCCTCGTGCCTCTTACGGGCCCGACGGGCCTCACCATGACGACCCATGGTCTCCAGTCCACGGATCAGTTCAAGGTGGGCTCTCTCGTCCCACGGATCGATTTCGAGGATCCGCAGGTGTGCGTTGATGGCGTCCTCGGGGTCCAGCTCCTGGCTGATTTCTGCCCAGCGTCTCAGCAGGCGCAGGTAGCTGGCACGCGCCTCCTCCCGCGCTGGGCGAGCCCAATCCTCGTAGAGGTCCTCGACCAGGAATTCCCCCCGGTACATCGCCTCAGCTCTCTTGATCTCGTCAATGGCGTTCGCCGACTCCGCAGCCTCGATGAACATCTCCAGGTCGACGGCCACATGTTCGAGCCGCAAGTGGATCGTGTCGTCCCCGCTCTCCACGTAGTGATCGGTGTCACGGAGCTTCTCTGGGTCGAGCACAGAACGAAGCGTGCTCAGCGCAACCGCTAGCCGGTTGGACAGGTTGCCTCCGTTCGCATCCGGCCAGAGAGCCTCGATCGCCTGCTCCCGATGCAGTGGCCGACCTCGCTGGGAGACAAGCATCTTGAGAAGCTTTCTGGCCTTCCTGGAACGCCATTCCGACAAGTGAACAGGGACGCCGTGGCGTTCCACCCTGAATCCGCCCAGGGTGCGGACCATGAGGTCGGGAGCAGACGGTTGCCGCGCAGCCAGGAAACGGTTCACCGCCGAAGTGGCGCTGTGACGTAGAGGCTGAAGGAGAGCGGCAGCTATCGCCGTTGAGAGGATCGCAAGCCAAGTCTCTGCGCCGCCACGCTCAGCCATAGCCCCGACTCCAGCCACCAACACCACGTATATCAGAGTGACTGCGAGGCCCACCAGCGCGAAGACGACCGTTCCCCGCACCACCAAGTCGAGGTCCCATAGGCGGTAACGGAGCACAGCCACACCGACAGCAATCGGCACCGTCAGCATCGGCAGCGTGTTCGCCCAAGGCTCGCCGGGTAGCCCGAAGGCCGTGAGCAGCTCGCCGGTCATGAACCCGAGGAAGATCATGACTCCGGCGAAGGCGAGCCAACGCAACTGCTGACGAAGCACACCAGTCGAACGGACGAAGCGGACGATCATCACGAATAGCGCTCCAACGACACCAAGGAAGAAGACCACTTCCGCCGGCTGCATGAGCCAATCGACCCGATTGGAGAGCTCCGCCACCCTGAACGGGTTCTCGATCGAGGGATAGCTCGGCAAAGCTTCGACGGTCATGAGCCCGACCGCGATCAGCAACCCCCCGCCCACCATGATCGATACGCCGATCACACGGTCCAATCTGCCCATAAAACGTCCGGTGGGGACAAGCAGCAAGGCCATGGGAATCAACCCGACAGCCACTACCCAGCCTCCCAGGTCGAACGCGGCAGCCACCACGGACTCGGATATCCCGATCGACGAGGCGGATGACACATAGCGGTTGGCGGCCGTCCCGCCGGTCCACATCAAGCCGTCCACTATGAGCAGCCAGCCCACCGGGTGTCGCGGCTTCAACCAAGCCAGCAACGTTCCCACCGCGGCGAAGGACGCCCAAGCCAGAGTCGAATGCTCGGACGGGGACGCCCAGATCGCAAGGACCACAGAGGCGGCCAGCAGGGCGGAGGCCATCCAAAACGAGGATCGGAGATCAGGCAACGAGTGTTGCTCTTCGCGCAAACGGTGGGCCACACCTCGCGCCACCAAGGGACGCAGCCTGCGACTCATCACCGCAATTGTGCCAGACGCCCTTCATCCGTCCACACAAAGCTGAATTGGCGCAGAGGGAACCCTTGGAGAACTTGGTGGTTGGCCATCGATCAGGTAAACCTCGACGCCTGGTCATGAAGAACTTCGCGTATGGATCGAACCTGTGCCGCGACAGGTTGGTTGATCGAGTTTCAACCGCTCACTATGAGTTCGTTGCCCATTTGCCAAGTTACGAGTTGCGGTTCCACAAGCGCAGCGATATCGATGGCTCGGCGAAGGCGGACGCGTTCTTCACTGGGGACGCAGATGACACCGTGTGGGGTGTGGTGGTGGACGTCCCCGATCTCGATCGCTGGAAGCTGGATCAGGCAGAAGGGCTCGGGGGTGGCTACGCGGCCGAGAGTGTCACTGTTTTTGACGGCGAAGGAGATCCACACCAAGCCGTGGCGTACATAGCTCAGCAGTCACACATCGACCCCCGGTTGCGTCCCTACGAGTGGTACCTGTCCCTGGTCGTCGACGGCGCCCGGGCTCGAGGCCTCCCGGAGACCTATGTGGAAGAGATCGAGTCGGTACGCGCAATACCCGACCCAGAGCCAGAGCGGCCGTACCGACCACCCGACGACCGGCTCTGTTGACGGCTCGGTAGAAAGCCCTGAACGGCAGTGAGACCGCAACGAGCCAGAGCCGGAGACTTGGCCCAGTCGGCGCCAACGCTTGGCGGAGGGATCCTCGCTAAGTTCCACTTGGCATGACACGCTTGGCTATCGGCACTGAGAAGGGCGGCTACCTGGTCGAGGAGAAACTCGGTGAATGGGAAGTCACTGGCCCTCTCTTCCCCGGGTGGAAGGTCACAGCTTTCGGCCAGGCTCCCGACGGGAGCTACCTGGCGGCGGTGGGGAGCAACTGGTTCGGGGTCGGTATCCACAAGAGCACCGATCTCAGTGATTGGTCTCAGACCGACGAGCCGCCGGCTTGGGAGGAAGGGACCGATCGCAAGATGGAGCAGATCTGGACCTTCCACACGTCCGGCGACCGGATCTGGGCGGGTGTGGCCCATGCCGGGCTGTTCACCTCCGACGATCGGGGGATCACTTGGAGCCCGGTCGCCGGTCTCAACGAGCATCGCACTCGTGACGAGTGGCAGCCGGGCTTCGGTGGTCTCTGTGCCCACCGAGTCATGATCGACGGTGACCGTCAGTGGGTAGCCATTTCCGCAGTGGGCGTATTTCGCTCCGACGACGGAGGGGAGACGTGGGAGCCCAAGAACGACGGGATCGAACCGGTCGGGTTGCCCGAAGACGCTGAGCGCCCCGAGGTCGGCTACTGCGTTCACTGCGTCGCCCACGACCCGGCCGACCCGATGCGGATCTGGCGTCAAGACCACAGCGGGGTCTATCGGACCGCGGATGGGGGCGACAACTGGGAAAAGATCGAGAACGGGCTCCCCGCCAAGTTTGGGTTCATGATGTGGCGCGACGACGGAAGCGAGCGTCTGTTCACGCTTCCTCTAGAAGCCGACTCCAACCGGGTTCCAGTCGATGGCGCCCTCCGTGTGTACATCTCCGATGACGACGGGGATTCCTGGCAGGTGGCGGGTTCAGGGTGGAGCGCAGCACCCCAGTACACCGGTGTCCTGAGAGGGGCATTCGACGGGGACGATGAAGGATTGTTCTGCTTCGGGACGACAGGCGGGAAGCTATGGCTGACCAGGGACAACGGGGAGAATTGGCGCGAGTTGCCTCCAAGTTTTCCACGGATCGGGACGGTGACTGTTCTCCCATGACCGCCAGGCTTCGCCTGCCTCGGATCCTGGCCCAGGCGGTTGATGATCAAACCAGCTTCCAGGTCGAGGGCTCGAACGTCGCCGAGGCGCTCGATTCCCTGTTCGGTCAAAAGCCGGGTCTCCGCAACCACATCCTCGATGAGGCGGGTGCCATCCGACCCCACGTCTCTGTGTTTGTGGACGGTGTTCAGGCAGACCTAGCGGACGACGTAGGAGAGCGGACCGACATTCGCATCCTGCAAGCGGTC
>JAWWBL010000068.1:0-8735 GCA_033720975.1 Acidimicrobiia bacterium
ACGGGGGCGCGGATCATGGGCACGCTGATCAACGACCTCAGGACGCTCGACAAGACGTATGGTCTCGAGACGATGTGCGTGGGAGGGGGTCAGGGCATGGCCATGGTGGTGGAGAGGCTGAGCTAGACCCTCTCTTTTTTGGGCTGCATGACGTTGGTCTGGGGGCGACGGTGTGCAGCGCGGTCGAGGTGGGGAACCGGCCCAGCTCGAGTCGTCGCTGTCGGTCATTGAGCTTCCCGACAGGGTTGAGATCTCAGCTAGAGATCATTCCCTGGACGTCGAGAACGGCGAGGTCGCTGGTCGGAATCGAGACGCGCGCTAGTGGGCCCGATGGCAGGCGTCGGCTTGCGATCTTCTCCCGCTCCGCTGCAATTTCGGCCCTGGTGTCATCGAGAGCTATGCGGGCACTGGCCAACTGGACCACCGTGGCGGGAGATCTTGGGACGTCGTGATAGCCGTGAAAGCGATGAACCAAGCGCTCGAACAGCGTGTTGAATCGAGTGGTCAGCATCCAATGATTCTAGAGAAAGGGAGCATGCAAGCACGCACTCTCTCACCGTTGGGGGCCCGATGGAATGCCATACTCCGCAGCACTAGAGGAAGGTTGGCAATGTTTGAGTTCGTCTGTGACCATATCGTCCCGGGATGCACCCACAAGGAACAGGCTGACACCCGCGAGGAGCTGATCGAGAAGGTGGACATGCACCTTCGAGAGCACCACGACCTTCATGTTCATGATCCGGCCGTGATGAAGGCTCTGGACGCCGGTGCAATCAAATTCATAAAGCCAGTCTGAAGGCCTCTCCCGGCTCGAGATGAAGATCTACGTCATCTCCATGTTTCCCGGATTCTTTGCCGGGCCGCTGCAGACGTCCCTCGTCGCAAGAGCGATCGACGATGGCGCGCTCGAGGTAGAGCTGGTGGATCTGCGGGAGTACGGCCTGGGAAAACATCGCCAACTGGATGACACTCCCTTCGGCGGAGGCCCGGGAATGGTGATGATGATCGAGCCGCTGGCGAAGGCCCTCGAACCTCTAGAGAGGACCAACCGCGTCTTGTTGACGCCATCTGGCGTCCCACTTGTCCAAGCCACCCTCCAACGCTGGGCGGGACTGGAGGAGCTGACCCTCATATGCGGGCGATACGAGGGAGTCGATCAGCGTGTCATCGATCGGTTCGTGGACGAGGAGGTGAGCCTGGGAGATTATGTCCTCGCCGGGGGCGAGGTTGCTGCGGCGGCTGTCATCGAGGGCGTGGCCCGACTTCTTCCCGGCGTGGTCGGCAACCCCGAGTCCACGACGCATGAGTCTTTCCGCGACGGCCTTCTCGAGGAACCCGTCTACACCAGGCCCGCGGAGTACGAAGGCATGTCCGTCCCTGACATCCTGCTGAGCGGCGACCACAGCCGCATCGCAGAGTGGCGTCGCGAACAGAGGATCAAGAGGACGAGAGAGCGGAGGCCCGATCTGGATCCGAATGGCAATGGAACCGAAGCTTGATACAATTGCGAACGCCGGGACCCCTTCCACCCGGACTCTCTAGGAGCCTTCCAATGAACGATCTTCAAGCTGTCGAAAGCGCGTACGTCCGAGACGACATTCCGGATTTCCGAGCCGGGGACAATGTGAAAGTGCACGTCAGAGTGGTCGAGGGTGGTCGCGAGCGCACCCAGCTCTTCGAGGGTGTTGTCATTGCCCGTAACGGATCCGGTCCTCGAGCTTCGTTCACGGTCCGGAAGATCAGCTTCGGGGTCGGCGTCGAACGTGTCTTCCCCGTACACGCTCCGATCATCTCCAAGATCGAGGTGGTTCGACGTGGTGACGTGAGACGTTCCAAGCTCTACTTTCTGCGCGACCGTGTCGGGAAGTCAGCCCGAATCAAGGAGCTGCGGGACTGAGTCCTCACGATCCCGACATCGAGGTCGTGAACGCAGCTCCCCACGACGAAGCAGAGCAACCTGCCAAGAAAAAACGGTCGTTCTGGGCTGAGCTACCCGGCCTCCTGGTCATGGCCCTCGCCATCGCCGTGATCATCAAGACCTTCCTCGTTCAACCGTTCTGGATCCCGTCCGAGTCGATGCTGCCAACAATCGAGGTCAATGACCGCGTAATGGTCAACAAACTCGCGTTCAAACTCGGGGAGCCTGAGCGCGGTGATGTCGTCGTGTTCCGTGACCCCGCCGAGGAGGAGGTCGAGGAGTCGATTCCCGAAGCGGTGATTCGGTCGGTGCTCGAGGCGATTGGGGTCAGGACAAGAGGAGCGGATGATCTGATCAAGCGTGTCATTGGTCTCCCCGGTGAGACGATCGTCATCGAGGACAACACCGTGTTTGTTGATGGCGTAGCCCTCGACGAGCCCTATCTCGGATCGGTCAACATGCCCGACGACGGCCCGTTTGAGGTTGGCTCCGACGAGGTCTTCGTCATGGGGGACAACCGAAACTTCAGCTTCGACAGCAGAGGATTCGGCCCCGTGCCGATGGAGGACCTGATAGGGCGCGCCTTCGTGATCATCTGGCCGCTGGAGAACTTCGGAGACGTCTAGCAATTTCCCCGCTTTTCGCGTAGTTGTTAAATCGGGGCGACGCATATGATCGAAGGGTCCCATTCCGCGGTGAGGAGAAGATGGAAGAAGACCTGGAGCGGTACGAATCCGAAGTTGAGCTGAAGCTCTACAAGGAGTACCACGACGTCCTTCCGATGTTCACCTACGTCGTCGAGACGGAGCGCCGCTTCTATCTCGCCAACGAAGTGAACGTCGAGGTGCGCGAGGCCAACGGCTCGATCTTCTTCGAGGTGGAGATGAACGACGCATGGGTATGGGACATGTTCCGCCCCGCGAGATTCCTCGAGCACGTCAAGGTCTTGACTTTCCGCGACGTGAACGTCGAGGAGCTGGAGAAGGCCGACATCTCGATATAGACCGGCGATCCCGACGGGGGACGGCCGGGGAACGGATCGCGGCATGGTTTCTCGAGGCCAAGGGCTTGCGGGTCTTGGGCAGCAACGTTGCGGTGGATGGCGGGGAGATCGATCTGTGTGCACTGGACGGCGCGGCTCGGGTTGTAGTGGAGGTTCGGGCCATCACGGGAGACGGTGACCCGATTGATGCGATCGGATCCGAGAAGCGAAAACATGTCGAGTCACTTGCGATCCGGTTCGGTGCAGAGCGCGTCGACTTCGTCGGGGTTCGACTGGGCGCATCCACCGTGGATGTCCATTGGCTGCCTGGGGATGGCCCGATAGGGCGGCGCAAGGGCTTATCGTCCCGGCGGTGACATCGAGCGATCCGGCGATTCGTGTACGCGGACTGACCAAGTCGTACAAGAAGGTTCAAGCCCTCGCCGGTGTCGATTTCGATGTCCCGGCGGGGAAGGTGACAGGATTCGTCGGCCCAAATGGCGCCGGCAAGACCACGACCTTTCGCGCCCTACTCGGTCTGACGCGGCCGGACTCGGGGACCATCGAGATGCTGGGGCTCCCCGTCCCGCGTGAGCTCGCGGTGATCACTCGGCGCTGTGGGGCGATCATCGAAGAGCCGGGCCTGCTCCAAGCGCTGTCGGGGCACACCAACATGCAGATTGCCGCCGACACTCTGGGTCTGGGTCATGGGCGTATCCAGGATCTTCTCGAATTCGTCGGGTTGGCAGACGACGCCCGTCGCAAGGTTTCCGAGTATTCGAAGGGAATGAGACAGAGGCTGGCGCTGGCGGCAGCACTCATCGCGGGCCCGGAGCTGCTGCTTCTGGACGAACCCCTCGATGGTCTCGACCCGGTGGGGCAGAAAGTGTTTCGTTCCCGCCTCCGTGAGCTCGCCGATGAAGGTGCCACCGTTGTCGTCTCCAGCCACGACATGGCCGACATCGAGGCGATCGCCGACCATTTGATCGTCATCCGGCGCGGTTCGATTGCCGCCGCAGGCCCTCTCGACTCTTTGCTGGACGGTGGCGGGACCCGTGTCGTCATCGAGAACCCAAGTTCGGCCATGGAGGTCCTCCGAGCCGCCGGGATCGAAGCTCGGTTCACGGGCAGCGAGCTTTTCGTGTCGTCCCAGGATCGTGAGCGAATCGTTCGGACGCTGGGCGCAGCGCAGATGTTCCCGTCCGAGGTGTCTGCCCACCGCAGTTCCCTCGAGTCCGTGTTCTTCGAGTTGACCGGCGAGGAAGAAGAGTGAGCCTGATCCACGCCGAGTGGCTGAAGCTTTCCCGCAGGAAGCTGTATCCGGCGACGCTCGTTGCGGTCGCGGCATTCATGGCGCTCATCGCCTTTGTCACGACTGCCTTTGCCGATATCGCCCCTCCAGAGTTCGGCGATGCCTTCTCGGTGCCAAAGCCTCAAGCATTCGGGTTCGGTGCCCAACAGGTTGCCGGCCTCACCTGGCTGCCATTGGTTCTTTCGGTGGCCGTAGTAGGCGGGGAGTTCTCGACCACCGTTTGGGCTCACTCTCTCGCACGGAACCCATCCCGGCTCGGGCACGTCGTGGCAAGGATGGTTGTCTTCACCGCGGCGTCCTGGCTTGCCTTCGTGTTCGGCATGGCAGTCTTCTCGGCGATCGCGGCGGCTTTGGGCTCCGGATCGGGGTCACCGCCGCTGAGCGAATGGATCGGCTACCTGTGGCGCTTCGCCGCCGTTGCCCTCACTTGGACCGCTCTCGGCCTCGGGGCTGTAGCGATGACCCGTTCGATGGTCCTGGGCCTGGTCATCACCCTTGGCTTCTCCTTCGCTGATGGGCTGGTCGCAGTCTTCGTGGGCAATTACGAGGCTTTCTCCCTCTCCGCGGCTTCGACCGGGCTGTTCGACACCGGCATCACCGGGGGTCCTTTCGCCGCTTTGATTCCGGGAACCGGCCTGTCCATGCCTCATGCTCTCGGCATCATGGCGGGATGGGCGGCGTTCGGATTTGTCCTGACGTGGTGGGGGCTTCAGCGCCGCGACGCCTGAGCGCCGTAACGCTTTCGCATCTCTTTGTGCCAACACCCGTGATGCCAGTGTCTCCGAAGATCAACGTCGTCATCGGGCACGACAACCAGGTGAAACGTTCCTTGGGGAATAGTCAGCTCGCAGCCTGGGCACAAGTATTCCTTGGTTGCCTGATACGGCTGGATGGGACTGACCGTTACGCGGCGAATATCGCCCATGCGATGACAGCCAAGGTCGCCACGATCGCGACCACCACCATCGCGATGTCCAAGGCCGATCTCTCGTGGTCGCGGAACGGATTGAAACCCACGGCCTCACGGTAACTACCGTCGCTGCGAATGAGCTGGCTTCGCATACAGGATGAGGGGTCGGTTCGGTGGCTCACCATCGACCGCCCGGAGCGGCGAAACGCTGTGCCCGCCGATGGGTGGGGCGAGCTGCGAGGTGCCTTCGAGGACTTCGAGGCATCCGCCGCCCGAGTGCTGGTGGTCCGAGGCGCCGGGGAGGACTTCTGCTCCGGAGTGGATCTAGACCCGTCGCGGATCGTCGAACTCGAATCTGCGGCGCGGCGGCATGAGCGGATGAAGGATGTTGGTGAGGCTGCGACCGCCCTCCATCGCACCACGAAGCCCACACTTGCAGCCGTGGACGGAGTCGCTGTTGGTGCGGGTATGAACCTGGCGATCGGATGCGACGTGGTCATCGCCACCGACCGTGCCCGATTCTCAGAGATATTCGTCAAGCGGGGCCTCACTGTCGATTTCGGAGGAAGCTGGCTTCTGCCGAGGATCGTGGGTATGCAGAGAGCGAAGGAGCTCGCATTGTCGGGGCGGATAGTGGGAGCAGCGGAGGCGCTCTCTATCGGCTTGGTCCTCGAGGTGGTTCCACCCGACGATCTCGAGCGTCGCGCCGGCGAGCTCGCCGAGTCGTTTCTCTCCGCTGCCCCGATGGCACAGGGCTTTGTCAAGCAGACGTTCAATGTGTCCTTTGAGTCGAGCTTTTCGGAGGCCATCGGATGGGAGGGCCATGCTCAGGCTGTCGCTCTTGGGACCGAAGACGCTGCCGAAGGCGTTTCATCGTTCGTAGAGAAGCGCGATCCTGACTGGAAAGGCCGCTGAGATGGCGCGTAAGGCCTTGGTCACAGGGGCGGCGAGCGGCATTGGGAGGGCGATAGCCCGGAGGCTCGTTGCCGATGGCCACGACGTGCTGTCGGTTGATCTCAACCCGGATCCGGGTGGTCCCGGTGTTCCATTCCAGGCCGATCTGACAACGCGCGCCGGGAACATGGATGCCGTCGAGACTGCGGTCGAGAAATTCGGCGGGCTCGACTTGATCGTCCCATGTGCCGGCTTTCAGCACGTCGAGCCAATCGCTGAATTCCCCGAGGAGAAGTGGGATGCGCTCTTGGCCGTGCTTCTCACCAGCCCGTTCCTGTTGGCCAAACACGGTTGGTCACACTTGAAGAAGTCGGGCCTGGGCCAGGTCGTCGTGGTGGCCTCGGTCCACGGCCATGTGGCCTCGCCTTTCAAGGCGGGGTACATCTCGGCCAAGCACGGTGTGATCGGCTTGGTCAAGGTTCTCGCCCTCGAAGGAGCCGAACACGGGATCAGGGCTGTGGCGATAAGTCCCGGATACGTCCGCACCCCGCTTGTCGAGGCACAGATTCCCGCCCAGGCGGCGGCTCATGGGATGGAAGAGGATGCCGTTCTCAGAGATGTGATCCTCGCTCCCCATGCGGTGAAGGAGATGGTCGAGCCGTCTGAGGTGGCCGACACCGTCGCCTTTTTGCTCACGCCGGCGGGAAGGGCGTTCACCGGCGTGTCGCTCCCGATGGACATGGGCTGGTCGGCCAGGTGACGGGGGCAACCCTCTAGAACCCGCTGTCCACAACCCATACCTTCCCAAGCATGTACGCAGCCACGAGGTCGGTGGCGCTGCTCGGGGGAGATGCCACGCCGGTAGAAGTCGAGGTCCACGTCGGCGGTCAAAAGGAGGTCTTCAAGCTCAGCGGCTTGCCCGACACCGCGTTGAGGGAGGCCAAGGAGAGGGTTCGCGCCGCTTTGACCGCCTCGGGAGCGTCATTCCCCAACCGGAGGGTGACCGTGAATCTCGCTCCGGCGGACATCCCCAAGAGGGGCACCGACTATGACCTCCCGATCGCCCTCGGGGTTCTGGCCGCATCCGGGGACATCGCGAGGCCTGTGCCGGCGATTGTCGTGGGCGAGTTGGCTCTGGACGGATCAGTTCGGCCGGGCGCTGCTTCGTTCGGCGCTGCAGTGCTGTCCGCCCGGACGAAGACGCCATGCATCGTGGCTCAATCCACGGCTGCAGAAAATGCCGGAGTGCCGGGATCCCAGGTGTATGGAGTCGAGTCCCTAGCCCAAGCCGTGGAGGTGCTTGCCTCGGGGTTCGAATCAGGGCTGGCATCGCACGCCAATCCGCCGCCCGAGGCGAAGACCCCGGGGGACCTTTCCGAGGTCCGTGGGCAGTTCCTCGCTCGACGGGCGCTGGAGATATCTGCCACCGGGGGGCACCACCTGCTGATGCACGGCCCACCGGGTGGCGGTAAGACGATGATGGCTCGCCTGCTCCCGGCGATACTTCCGCCTCTCGGCGATGAGGAGACGGTTGAGGTGGCCCTCCTCTATGCCGCTGCCGGTCTCAGGAGGGGTCTGACCAGGTCCCGTCCTTTCCGTGCTCCTCACCACACGGCATCGAGGGCCGCACTCGTGGGTGGCGGGAGCGGCGTGCCGGTTCCAGGCGAAGTCTCACTTGCTCATCGCGGGGTTCTCTTTCTCGATGAGTTGGCGGAATTTCCCCGCGGCAACCTCGACACCCTCCGCCAACCCCTAGAGGGTGGTTCGGTCACCGTCGCAAGGAGAGGGTCAAGTGTCGAGTTCCCTGCGTCCTTTCAGCTCGTCGCTGCCTCCAATCCATGTTCTTGCGGCTTCCTTGGGGATGCCAGAAAGCCCTGTACTTGTCGCCCCTCCGAGTTGAGTAGGCACCGTCGCCGCATCTCGGGGCCCTTGCTGGATCGGTTCGACCTCGTCGTGAGAGTGGGTCGTGTCGAGGGAGCGGAGGTCACCGGGCCCGATCCCGAGTCGTCCCAGACCGTGGCGAAGCGAGTCGCGGCTGCTCGTCACTTCGCTGCTCAGCGCAGGTCCGACAGCACCGGGGACGCCAGGAACATGGTCCTCCAGGCATTGGACGCCGGCGTCATCACGGCGCGAGGAGCAGCCAGAATTCGTCGGTTGGCGAGAACTATCGCCGACATCGAGCAGGTCGCCACTGTTGGTGAGGACCATGTCGCCGAGGCGCTCGCATTGCGAGGGGCATGGTGACAGAGCTACGGCTGATAGAGGCAGACTCACCCGACTATCCGGTCGGTCTCCGTGACCTGGAGGATTCCCCGCCTATCTATGTGGTGGGCGAGCTGGCGGAACCGTCAGGTGTCGCGGTCGTCGGCACCCGCCGCTGCACGAGGTATGGGATCGACGCGGCAAACGCATTCGGGGCGGCTATAGCTCGGGCGGGTTGGTCGGTGGTCAGTGGGCTCGCCCGTGGCATCGACACCGCGGCTCATGTCGGTTGCCTGGATGCGTCGGGCCACGCGATCGGTGTGCTGGGGTGCGGAATAGACGTTCGTTATCCCCGTGAGAACTACGCGGTGTACGAGCGCATCGAGGAGTCGGGTGGCGCCCTCATCTCGGAGTACCCGCCGGGGACCCCACCCGATCGGTGGCGTTTTCCTGCCCGCAACCGTCTGATCGCGGCCATGTCGGCTGCGGTAGTGGTCGTCGAGGCGGCGGAGAGCGG
>JAWWBL010000069.1:0-8694 GCA_033720975.1 Acidimicrobiia bacterium
GGATGAGCGTGAGGTGGTATGTGTGATCGGTCCCTCGGGGTCCGGCAAGTCCACACTTCTGAGATGTGTCAATCGCCTCGAGGAGCCGACCTCGGGCACGATCCTCATCGAAGGAGAAGACATAACCGATGAGAACGCCGACGTTGACGCGCTCCGCACCAAGATCGGGATGGTCTTCCAGCAGTTCAATCTTTTCCCCCACCTGAGCGTCCTGCGCAACCTCACCATCGCCCAAATACGAGTCCTCAAGAGGGACAAGGACGAGGCAGAAGCGATCGCAGTCGCGATGCTCGAAAGGGTCGGACTGGAAGACAAGACACACGAGTATCCGGCTCGGCTCTCCGGCGGCCAGCAGCAGCGTGTCGCCATCGCGAGGGCTCTTGCCATGAAGCCCGACATGATGCTGTTCGACGAACCTACGTCTGCCCTCGATCCTGAATTGGTTGGCGAGGTCCTCGATGTGATGCGTTCTCTGGCGAGAGAGGGAATGACCATGATGGTCGTTACTCACGAGATGGGGTTCGCCCTCGAGGTGGCCGATCGGGTCGTCTTCATGGACGAAGGTGTCGTAATTGAGGAGGGCCCTCCTTCTCAGGTCCTACGTGAGCCGCGCACTGAGCGAGCGAGGCGATTTCTCCGCATGGTCGTGGAGAAGTGATAGGGCGGGTAAAGCCAATCCCTGCGACACCCTCCCGCGGATTTGATTAGGGTCGACCGTCACAGCGTGTGGGCCGCGTGCCATCACGCAAATCGCTATACGGAGGAAAGATGAAGAGAAGCAAGCTCTTGGCAGCCATGGCTGCCTTGACGCTCGTCCTTGCCGCATGTACCACAGACACCGGCACAAACGGTGGTGGCGACAGCGACGGTGGGACGCTGCAAGCGGTTCTGGACCGCAACGAGTTGAACTGTGGTGTCAATGAGAGCCTGCCGGGATTCGGGGTCGTCGACGACCAGGGCAATTTCAGCGGCTTCGACATCGAGTTCTGCAGGGTTGTTGCTGCGGCTGTGCTTGGCGACGCGGATGCCGTCAGCTACAAGCCGTTGACCGCCGAACAGCGCTTCACCGCTCTCCAGGCTGGTGAGATCGACTTGTTGATCAGGAACACCACCTGGACTGCGACGCGTGATGGCCAGGAAGGCGTGCACTTCTTGTTCACGACCTTCTATGACGGTCAGGGCATGATGGTGCCCGCTGCGAGCGGTCACACGACCCTCGAGGATCTTGATGGCGCCAACATCTGTGTCCTCTCCGGCACGACGACCGAATTGAACCTCACCGCGGTCTTCAATGCCCGCGGGATCTCGTTCAACCCGGTTGTGTTCGAGGACAACAGCCAGCTTCGCCCCGCCTACGAAGAAGGCCAGTGCGAAGCCTGGACCTCAGACGCATCACAGCTCGGATCCTGGAAGTTCACCCTCGAGGCAGAAGGTGGAGAAGAGCAGCTCATAATGGCTGAGATCTTCTCCAAGGAACCTTTGGGCCCCGCAGTCGCTGACGGCGACACAGAGTGGGCGCAGGTCGTGAACTGGGCCGTGATGGCCACCGTCCAGGCCTGGGAGTTCGGCCTCAACTCGGGGAACATCGGGAGCTATGACGGCACCGATCCGAACATCCTGAACTTCCTAGGCACCGACAACTTCAACCCGAGCCTCGGCCTGCCGTCGGACTTCGCGGTTCAAGTTGTGACCCAAGTAGGCAACTACGAGGAGATCTACAACCAGTTCGCCGAGCTGGCCCCGCTCGCGGGATCAGTTAACGACCTTTGGTCGAATGGCGGCTTGATGTACGTTCCGCCTTATCGCTAGATGAATCGACGTGAGGGCGGCCACATGGCCGCCCTCACGGTTCCTTCGACCGGTAGATGACAACACCACAAACCACCGAGCAGGCGCGGCCGCCTTTCTGGCGCGATATCCGTGTCATCCGAGTTGCAGGTCAGATCGGTGCTGTTGTTGTCGTCTTCCTCATCCTCAATTGGCTGATCAGCAACCTGATCAACAACATGAACCGCCTGAACATCTCGACGTCGTTCGACTACCTGTTCGGGCCCACCAACTTCCAGATCCCATACGATCCCCAGTTCAATCCCCGCTCACCCGTCTGGGAGATGACTCTGGTGGGAGTCAAGAACACCTTCCTCGCCGGGTTCTTCGGGATCATCCTCGCCTCGATCGTCGGCCTGATCGTCGGGATCGCAAGACTCTCGGAGAACTGGCTGGTAGCGCGGCTGGCCACGGTGTATGTCGAGTTCTTCCGAAACATCCCGCCACTGGTGCTCATCATCTTCTTCGGCTTCGCCGTGTTCACCTTCGGGCCATTTCCCATTCTCTCGGAGAGTTGGGAGGTCAAGGCGCCTGGGTCTGACGACAACCTGTTGCTCATAAACAACGACCGCTGGGGCGTCCCCGGAGTCACCCAGGATGGATCAGTAGCCATCTTCTGGGCGATCTTGGCCGTGGGCATCGTGGCCGCCGTTCTCGTGTGGCGCTGGCGGACCAGGAACTTCGACCGGACAGGCCAGCCTCATCATCGTGTGCTCTGGGTCTTGGGCGTTCTGATCATTGCCTTCTTGATCGGTTTCTTTGCCTCAGGCCAGCCTTTCGACATGTCGTGGCCGGCGCTGTCGGAGAACCGACGTCAGGTCGTGGGCGGCTTCGAGGTCAACTGGGGTTTCTTGTCGATAACAATCGCGCTGGGTCTTTATACGGCTAGCCACATCGGTGAGATCATCCGCGGGTCGATACTGGCGGTACACGGTGGTCAGTCGGAGGCGGCCAACGCACTTGCCCTCAGCGCGTTCCAGCGTTATCGATTCGTCGTTCTCCCACAGGCAATGAGGATCGCCGTGCCGCCGACCATCAATCAGTTTCTCAACCTGGTGAAGAACACCTCCCTGGGAACTGCGGTCAGCTTTGCTGAGCTAACCGCACTCACCAAGACCTCGATTGGAAACGGTCGACCCGCCTTCCAATCGATCGTCATCATGATGGGGATCTATCTGGCGTTCTCTCTGATCATCTCCCTGATCTTGAACATCGTCAATCGACGTCTCCAGTTGGTGTCAAGATGACCGCCGCATCGCCCCCGATTCATCGAGAGACCTGGATCGAGCAGGTGAAAAAGAACCTGTTCCGCAACTGGTGGTCCGGGCTGATCACCGTCGTTCTTCTGCCAACGACCGGATACCTGGCATATCGAGCATTCAAGTTCTTCTTCATCAACGGTCAGTGGGAAGCGGTTCAGGTCAACCTGACGCTGTTCATGCAGGGAACATTTGCCCGGGACGAGCAGTGGAGGCTGATTGCCCAGATTCTGATCTTTGGCCTCGCCTTTGGGGTGGGTCTGGGGACGGCTTCCGGAGCGGCCCATGATCGAGCCGACGACGCCGGGCTGGTGTTCAAGCGCAGCAGTCTGGCGGACACCCTGAAGAGGATGTGGTCGCTCGTCGCATTCATAGCCCTTCTTCTCTTCTTCGCCAGCACGGATGAAACCGGCAATCTGATCAACCCCTACCTGGTGGTGGCTGGTGGGCTGGGCTTGTCGTTTGTCGGCTATCAGGCTTTTAGGCTCCCCAGGCGGCTGCGCAACCTCGGTTGGCTGCTCACGATGGTGCTCTTGGTGCTGGGGTTCCAGGTCGTCTCCGGTTTCGACGCCGAGAGTTGGGTGCCTTTGAGCCTGATCCTCGGATCGGCTGCCTACGCCTCCGTCCCCACAGAGATGTTCGACACCGCCGCCACCCGGCAGGCGGTCAAGGTGTTGGCGGCACTGGGGGCCGTTGCTGTGGTCTTCGCGATCTATCGCGTGGTCGATGCGCCTGGTATCGGTTGGGACGAGTGGTCGGGCCTTCACCTGACCCTGATGACGTCTGCCATCGCCATCGTGCTGGCGTTCCCACTGGGACTGCTGCTGGCACTTGCCCGACGCTCGACGCTTCCCGCTTTGCGCCTGATGGCCACCACCTACATCGAAGTGATCCGAGGTGTTCCCTTGATCACGCTCTTGTTCATGGGCCAGTTCATCCTCGGCTTCATGGTCCCTGCAGGAACCGACCTGTCCGACATCACTCGAGCGATAGCGGCGATGACCCTGTTCACCGCTGCCTATGTGGCGGAAATCGTGCGTGGGGGGTTGCAGTCTCTGCCCAGCGGACAAACCGAGGCCGGTCAAGCGCTTGGACTGGCTCCGCCTACGATCATGCGACGCATCGTCCTTCCCCAAGCGTTGCGTGCGGTGATTCCGGCCATGGTCGGCCAGTTCATCTCTCTGTTCAAGGACTCGTCGCTTCTCTTCATTATCGGCATCACCGAATTCTTGAGGGTGAGGACGCTGGTCCATGCGCAGGCTGCCTTCCGCGGCGTGGCAATCGCCGAGACCCTCGTCTTCGTCGCCATTGGCTACTGGGCCTTCGCCTTTGCCATGTCAAGAGAGAGTCAGAGATTGGAACGTAGACTGAGAGTGAGCAGATGACGACTGAGCAGACCCCTGAGGTCTTTGCCGATGCCACGAGGGCAGTCGGCGAGGCGATAATCGAGTTGACCGACGTTGACAAGTTCTTCGGCGACTTCCAGGCGCTGAAGGACATAAACATGAACGTCGGCCGCCAGGAGGTGGTCGTGGTCATCGGCCCGTCGGGATCGGGTAAGTCGACGCTCATCCGGTGTATCAACCGGCTGGAGAAGCACGACGCGGGGACGATCATCGTTGACGGTATCGAGCTCTCCGAGGACATCAAGAACATCCAGGAGATCCGCCGGGAGACCGGGATGGTCTTCCAGCAGTTCAACCTGTTCCCTCATTTGACCGTGATCGACAACATCACACTCGCTCCTCGCCAAGTACGGCACTATCCCAAGGACCAGGCGGAAGAGGAGGCGATGGCTCTTCTCGAGCGGGTGGGAATACCGGAGCAGGCGCGGAAGTACCCGGGACAGCTCTCAGGAGGGCAGCAGCAGCGTGTTGCCATCGCTCGCTCGCTTGCGATGAAGCCCAAGGTGATGCTCTTCGACGAGCCGACCTCGGCCCTGGACCCGGAGATGATCAAGGAAGTGCTCGACGTGATGGTCGAGCTGGCCAACGGCGGTATGACCATGATCGTGGTGACTCACGAGATGGGCTTCGCCCGCAACGTCGCCAACCGGGTGGTGTTCATGGCCGACGGCCAGATCGTGGAGGTGGGCCCGCCGGAGCACTTCTTCACCAACCCTCAGGAAGACCGCACCAAGCTGTTCCTCAGCCAGATCCTCTGACCAGGCTCCCCAGGGTCGGCCGTTACCGAGCCGAACCGATTTAGCCTCTCCGGCGCGGTGTCAAACGCGTCCTTCAATGCCCTGATAATGCTTGTGCTTGGATCCGCGCTCGGGGCGGCATCCTTTGCCTTGTGGTCCTCGGCAACTTCCCCGTCTGTGGAGTTCGCAGCTGGGACGACGACGACAACGCTTGCTCCGGCCACGGCAACCACGCTCGCGGCGACCACAACAACAACGGTCGGTCCGACCACGACGACCACGCCGCATCCCACCACGACCGCGCCGCCTCCCACGACGACGATCCCTCCAAAAGAGATGCTGGTCATTCACGGAGTCGGGGACGTCACGCCCGATCCGAACTACATCCCCGCGCTCGTCTCCAACGGATACGACCATGCCTGGTCGGGACTCGGCGGCATCTTTCAGCGTGATGACCTCACCGTGGTGAACCTCGAGTGTGTGCCGTCGGACATCGGCGCCCCACTCGAAAAGGACTTCGTGTTCCGATGCCCCACTGAGGCGCTGCCTTCGATCCGGGACGCCGGTGTGGAGGTCGCCAGCCTGGGAAACAACCATTCCGGCGACTACGGCAAGGAGGCTCTCATAGATGGGCGGGCCCAGCTGATCGCAGCCGGAATCCATCCGGTTGGGGCGGGTTCGGACTATGAGGAAGCTGGTGCGCCGGCCGTGTTCGAGATCGGCGGATGGACCGTCGCCGTGGTGGGGTTTGGGGGAGTGGCGCCGTCACCGTCGTGGTATGCGGGAGAGAACAGGCCCGGGATGCGTTCCGGCGACGACACCGAGGGGATGGTCGAGGCGGTAGCGGCTGCGGCAGAGATCGCGGATCTCGTGGTAGTGACGGTTCATTGGGGCTTCGAGCTCGATACAACGCCACGTCCGGACGACATTGAGAGGGCGAGAGCCATGGTCGCGGCCGGAGCCGACATCATCTTCGGGCACCACCAGCATCGCCTCGGACCGTTCGGCTTCGAGGACGGGGCAGCTGTTTTCTGGGGTCTGGGAAACTTCGTGTGGCCCCACAACTCGACCGAAAGCGCTACCACCGGGATCGGGCGCGTCGTGGTACAACCGGACGGATCGATGGAGATGTGTCTGATCCCGGCGTTCATCGTCTCCCACGGGCATCCGGTGATCACAGGAGATCCCGAGTGTGGTCCGAGGCTCGGCCCAGAACTGCCCCCTGTCGGCGATCCCGACGCCGTCGCGATTTGAAAAGATTGCGCGAAAGGCCGGGTTAACTTGGCTCGATGCGAATGTTGTCAGTAGCCCTGATCCTCCTGGTCGCAGCGTGCACCGGAGCCACTCAGGAGACGACAACTACCGTTTCCTCCACATCGACGACGGTCATCTCGACCACCACGACGACGGTCCCAGAGGTGTGTCCCCCTCCGCCCTACGAGATCGGGTTCTTTCCGCCGTGGTTGAACAGCGAGGGAATGGACCCGTCGGATGTCGAACCGGACGTTTGGACATCGGTAGGGGGAACCAATACCACCTTCTATGGCCGCAACGTGGGGTCGGTCGCCATTGCCCTCATCCGCGGAACGCTTCCTCCGATCGACTGGCCGGGGGAGAAGGGCACCACGACGATCGATGGAACCGACGCCGTGGCAGGGATGCACCCGGACGGAACCTGGGTGGTGGGATGGTATGAGGAGCCAGCGGCGCGCTGTGACCTGTACACCATGGTGTTCTACCCGCCGTGGAGCCAGGATGACGTCGGCTCGGTCGTCCACAGCATGAACAGGGTGGGCGGTTAGGGGGCGGCGTCGCCTCTCCACGCGAAGAACCCGCCCTCGACGTCGGTGGCCCCTCTCAAGCCGAGGTCTTGTAGGCGAGCCGCCGCCAATGACGAGCTGAACCCTTGTGAGCACACCAGGATCACCCGCTGATCGGGTCCGATGTCCATGCTGTGCCACTCGCTTGACGGAGCAAGTCGCCATTCGAGGACCGTCAGGTCGATGGGTATGGCTCCTGGGATCTCGCCATCGCGCTCGCGCTGCGCAGAGTCGCGAACGTCGATGACCACTGTCCCGGACTCCAGCTCGCGGGTCAGGTCCTCAGGGCGGACCCGGTCGAGCCGGGCCCTCGCCGCGGCCAGATACTCCGCGAGGCTCGGGATGCTGTCGTCCATGGCCTTCCAACGCGGACCGGGGCACGCACAGGCATGCCCCGGCGCTCAGAAGCTCAGGAGCCGGTGGGCTCGTTCTGGGATTCCTTCCACATCTCGCCGATGGCCGCCACCGATCCCAACACGCCGGACGTGTCCAGCGGCAGGAAGATCTTGGTTGCCTGGCCGTCGGCCACCGCCTGGAGGGTCTCCAGGTACCGGATCGCAATGAGATCGGGGGTCGGGTCGCCGGTGTGGATGGCGCCGAACACGCGCTCGATGGCTTGTCCCTCACCTTCGGCTACGGTCAGCTTCTGGTACTTCTCGGCGTCGGCGACCCTCTTGATCGCCTCGGCCTGACCGTCGGCCTCGAGCACTTGGCTCTCCTTGACACCTTCGGCCTTGAGAATCGCCGCTCTCTTCAGACCCTCGGCCTCGGTGACGGCAGCCCGTCTGTCACGCTCGGCCTTCATCTGGCGGTGCATCGCGTCGGTCACGTCAACGGGGGGCTCGATCCTCTGGATCTCGACACGGACCACTCTCACGCCCCACTTGTCTGTGGCGTCGTCCAGGATCTGTCGGAGCTTGGCGTTGATCACCTCGCGCGAGGTCAGTGCCGAGTCGAGGTCGAGATCACCGACCACATTCCTCAGGTTGGTCTGGGCAAGCTTGGTCACTGCGAGGATGAAGTTCCCCACGTTGTACTTGAGCTTGACCGGGTCGGTCGCCTCGTAGTAGATCACCGCATCGACCGTCACCACGACGTTGTCCTTGGTGATGACTTCTTGTGGCGGCACGTCGATGACCTGCTCACGCATGTCGACCTTTATCAGCCGCTTGACGAACGGCATGACCCAGCGCAGGCCCGACTCAACCGTCTTCTGGTATCTCCCCAGGAACTCGATCAGTCCCTTTTCGTAGGGTCGAACCACGCGGAATCCGGCGGCAGCGATCGTGATCGCTCCAACTGCCAGAACCACGAACAGGATGATTACGCCATCCATTTACCTTTCCTTTCGTTCAATTCGATCTCTGTCAAGTCTCCAGGCGCTCGACGACGAGGCGTGCTCCGTCCACATCACTCACCACTATCTTCGCCCCGGTCTCGATGGGCTGGAGGGCGGTGGCCCTCCACTCCTCGTTGAGAATCCGCACCATCCCGGCTCCAGAGTGTGGGTCGACGGCCTGTAGAACGACTCCTTCCGAACCGATCCAACGATTCGCGCCTACCCGGGGCTGCTCGCCCTCGTCCTGGCGTGAGATGAACCTCTGCAGGAAGGCGAGCGCAAACATCGACACACCAAAGAAGACCA
>JAWWBL010000070.1:0-8689 GCA_033720975.1 Acidimicrobiia bacterium
CCCGTCACCTGACTCCCCGCTTCCCCTACCCGGCACGTCGATCCGGACAATTCGGGTGCGATCGATGTCGCGTTTGGCGAAGTGCGCTGCGGCAGCGGCGAGCATTCGCTCACGTTCGCCAGGACCGGCGTTTGATGGCCCCACGACGATCAGTAACGACATGAGTCCAACGTAGTCACTGACTACGACCGAAAAGACGCGCCAGATCACATGCCATGGCCACGTCGTGGACCCGAATTATGTCTGCCCGATGCTCCAAGGCCAGCGCAATGTACGCAGCAACGCGGTGGCCGTCCCGCTTTCTCGGAATCGGTATGAGCACAGGTCTGCCCAGCTCCCGCAAGACGGCCGAGTCGGCAATCACCTCGAGCTGCATTCGCGTGTAGGACTCGTAGTCGCCTGGGTAGTTGATGGCTATGCCCGGATCGATGATCACGTTCTCGATACCGTCGTCGGCGAGGGCGTGGAGCAGCTCCCGGAACCGGTTAGCCGTCTCTTTCGCCTTGTCCGGCCGAATGGTGATCTCATCGACGTCGTGAGGGTTCTTACCCTCCACATAGACTGCTATCGCAGCCGCTTCCGATTCGGCGATCACTGCTCTCATCGCCGGGTCAGACAGGCCCCCGGTGTCATTGACGATCACGGCTCCCGCGGCGACGGCCGCTGCGGCAACCTCGGGTTTCCAGGTGTCGATGGCTACCAGGTGACCCTCGGCGCACAACGCCTCGACAACAGGAACCACACGAGCCGTCTCCTCGGACTCTTCGATAGTGGAGCTCTCATAGTGCGACGACTGCCCTCCCAAGTCGATCAGGCTGGCGCCCCAGTCCCGGTATCGGTCGGCCATGAGAAGGGCCTCATCGACCGATCGGGCGACTGTGTGGGTGTTCCTCGAATCTGGTGAGACGTTGATGACCCCCATGACATATGTTTTGTCGCCAAGCGGCAAAACGGTGTCACCCAGAATCAAGCCCATTGCTTCGAACCTAACGCCGATCACGCGGAAGGTGCGCAGGCGATAGAGGAGCTGCCTAGTCGAGGGGTACCAACACGTCGCCGGACTCATCGGTCCTCACCACCATCGCACCGGACTCGGCCAGGACGTCGATCACCCACTGGGCCGGATGTCCGAACTGGTTTGGCCCCACCGATATCACCGCCAAGGACGCACCGAGTGCGCGCAACCACTCCGGGCTGGAGGTGCCACCACCTTGGTGAGGCACCTTGAGCACGTCGGCTCGCAGGTGGTCCAGGTCGGCCTGGGCGAAGGTCTCGATATCCCCGGACAGCAGGACGGATCGAGCTGGGCCTTCGACGGTCAGGACGATCGATTGATCGTTCGGCGACGCGTAGCGACGGATCGGTCCTTCCACCGTGATTCGAAGGGAGCCAAGTAGGTAGGTCGAGCCAGCAGTCGGCTTGTCGATCGGAACTGCGGTCTCGTCGGCCAGTCGAATCAGCTTGGAGCTGGCAGCAGTGGCATGCGGGGAGGCATCGACCCATAGCCGACCCACATGAAATCGCCCCATAAGCCCGACGAGCCCGGAGGCGTGGTCGGCATGAACATGAGTGAGCACCACGAGGTCCAGCCGGTCGACACCATAGGAGTGCAGCTTGTCCACCAGGACCACCTCGTCCGGGCCGCCGTCGACGAGGGCAAACTGTCCTCCGGAGTGGATGAGCACCGAATCGCCCTGGCCAACATCGAACACCACGATCCCGTGATCTGGCAATCGTATGGGTGGCGAGAGAAGCGAGATGACCAATCCCGCAGAGGCGAGGAGGGCGATGGCTGGCCTCGACCTGCGCCACACGCTCGCGAGCGCTGCGATCCCGGCCAACACTACGAACTGGACAGGACCCAGCTGCGGCCACGGAGACGCCCCTCGAGCGATGTGCAAGACGAGATCGGCGAGCCAGGAAGCCAGCTCGATGAAGGGGCCAGGCACTACCACTCCCATTGCCCCCAACAAGGTCGAGGCGGCCACCAGCGGGGCAGCAGCGAGGTTGGCAACAGGCGATAGGAGTGGCACCGATCCGAAATGAGCGAGGAGCAATGGCGCTACTGCCAGCTGGGCCCCTACCGTGATGGAAAGTGCCCGCTGTACCTTCCCTCCCGGTATCGGCCATCTTGCCCCGACCATCACACCTGCAGTAGCAGCCACCGACATCTGGAAACCGATGCTGTCCGTCAATGCCGGATCCGCGGCAACCAGAAGCATCACGGCGGCAGACAGAAGTTGCCATGGGTCGAGCACGAGACCGATCAGCCGACCTCCCAGAGCAAGGGACGCCATCACCGACGCCCGCATCACTGAGGGCTCGAACCTCGTGGCAGCGGCGTAGATGGGAAGGACGAGCAGCCCGATCAGGGCGCGTCGCTTGGGACCCGTGGCCAGCGGGCCCGCGGCGACGAAGACCAAGAGAAGGACCAGCGCGACATTCGATCCGCTCACAGCCACGAAGTGGGCAAGGCCACTTCGCCTCATCGCCACCTGATCGTGTTCCGAAAGGCCCGACACCTCGCCTATCAAGAACCCGGCGAGAAGCGCCCGACCGTCGTCCATCGTCCCGAGACGATCCATCACGTAGGAACGAATCCCGGCACCGACCCGGTGGGATACCGAGGCTCTGTGACCTATCAGGTCCACCGTGTGAATTCGCACCGTGGCGCGGTATTCGAGGTTTGCGGCTCGGCCCGGCTCCCCCCGGATCGATCCCGAGATGCGCATCAGGTCGCCTGGGCTCAGTTCAACCCCGGCCGGAAACCTCGCCAACAGCCGGCCCGGCTCGGCCTCCACGACGGCCCATGGGCCGTATCGACCGGCACGCAGATCCGTCAATACCACCGCTTCGCTGTCGAGGTCCCGCGGCGCCAAAGGGTGGGGCCCCTCCCATGCCACGGCGGCAACGACCCAGACGGCTCCCGCGAGGACCATCCATGTCAGACTGGCCCGACGTGGTCGGACCTCAGCCGGTATCACGGGACCCGAACTAGATCGCGTATCGATGCCAGTTTCGCTTCGCCGATCCCCGGCACCTGGAGCAGATCCTCCACCTGGGAAAACGGCCCGTTGGCGTCGCGAAACGCCACTATTCGATCTGCCAGCACGGGGCCCACACCAGGGAGGGATTCCAGCTCTTGGGCGGAGGCTCGATTGAGCGAGATCAACCCGCCGTCGGCCGACTCGCCCGATTTCCCCTCATCTGGTCCCGGGACCAAGACCTGGTCACCGGCCCTCAAGGGTGCCGCCAGGTTGATCAACTCGACGAACGCACCTTCTCTGAGGCCACCTGCCGAATTGATCGCGTCGGCAACGATCGCTCCCTCCGCGAGTGCAACGACACCAGGCGAATTGACCCACCCCGCCACGTGGATCTCCATGACTTCTTGGCCTTCCGGCGGATCGACCGGTCGAAACGGTTCCGATGGTGCCACGCCCTCTCGGTTCCAACCCAGCAGGCCACCGGTCAGCACGGCGGCAACCGTCAGCGCGAGGGTCACCGGCCCGCGCCCCAACCCCATCCGGTCGGTATCTCCCCACATGGATGGGTAATTACCAGCGCCAAGGCGGCGATGGAACAGTCCCGTGCCGGTCGCCGCCAGAGAGACTGTCTCGCGCTACATGACCCGGGAGGTGATCTCTCGCGCCTCCTGTTCTGCAGGGATCGCCAGGTATGCCTCTCGCGGGCCCAGGCCTCGCCAACGCTGCGAGATGTAGGCGCGCACATATCGCCACAGGAACGGAAGGAAGCCGTCCTCCTCGAACTGGCGGACATGCACCAACTCATGGACAACGACACGAGCAAGCCTCTCGCGGTCGACGAGAAGTCTTGGATCAACGAAGACGTTGCGCCCCAAGGTCAGGGCTCGGACCCCGGATCTCCAGAGGCTCCTGAATCTGCGGGATGCGAGCCAGACGTTGACCGAAACCGGATCAGTCCCCAGCTGACTGCGGATGTGCCCTAGATCATGCCCGGCGCCCTCGAGGATGCGACCGGCGTTCAATCGAGGACGATGTTGACGAGTTTGGGGGGTCGGGTGACGATCCTCGTCACTTCCGATCCATCGAGCCAGCCCTGGATCTTGTCGGACGCCAAAGCTAGTTCCTGCGCCGTTTCGGCCGTGATGTCTGCGGCGACCTCGATTCGGTCCCGAACCTTGCCGTTGACCTGGACGATCATCGTCACCGTCTCCTCACGGGCCAGCTCCTCGTCCCAGGCCGGCCACTGCTCACTGGCCAGCATTGAGCCGTGGCCTCGGCGCTCCCATAGCTCGTGGGCAATGTGAGGAGCCATCGGAGAGAGCATCAGCAGCAACGCATCGAATGCAGCGTCGAATGTCTCCTTGCGAGGCCCGCCGGCGACATAGGACTGCAGCTCGTTTGAAAGGGTCATCAACGCCGGAACGGTCGTGTTGAACCGGTAACGGTCAATGTCATCCGTGACCCTCTTGATGGTCCGGTGTGTCAGACCGATCAGATCACGATCCGATTCCCCTTCCGGACGGTCAACGAAGTCGTGTCCGGTTGTGCCCAACTTCCACACCCGGTCCAGGAACCTCTTCGCCCCCGGAACTCCCGAGTCGTTCCACACGGCGTCATCGGTCGGGGGTCCCACGAAAAGCTCGAAGATGCGGATGGCGTCTGCCCCGAAGTTCTCGTAGTAATGATCCGGGGCAACCACGTTGCCTTTCGACTTGGACATCTTCGCGCCGTCCTTGACGATCATCCCCTGAGTGAACATGCGCTCGAACGGCTCCTCGACCGGGCTGAGGCCCATGTCGTAGAGGACCTTCGTTATGAACCTCGCGTAGAGGAGATGGAGGACTGCGTGCTCCACGCCACCGACGTACTGGTCGATTGGCATCCAGTATTTGGCCTTCTCCGGGTCGAAAATTGCATCGCCGTTATGGGCGTCGGCGTACCTGAAGAAGTACCAAGACGAGTCGACGAAGGTGTCCATCGTGTCGGTCTCCCGCTTTGCGGGCTCATCACAAATGGGGCAGGTGGTGTTGACGAATTCGTCGACGCCAGCCAAAGGCGCCTTTCCTTTGGGCGCGTAATCCTCGACGTGGGGCAGAAGCACCGGAAGGTCCTCCTCTGGGACCGGCACCAGCCCACAGCTTTCACAGTTGACGATTGGGATTGGAGATCCCCAGTAGCGCTGGCGTGAGATGAGCCAGTCCCGCAACCTCCACTGTACGGTCGCCTCGCCGATCCCCTTCTCCTCGAACCAGGCGATGATCCGCTTCTTGGCCTCCTCCATGCCGAGACCGTCGAGAAAGTCGGAGTTGATGGTTGTCCCGTCACCCTCGTAGGCGTCGCCTTCCCAGTCGTCGGGAGGCTGCACGGTTCGAATGATCTCGATCCCGTATTTTTTGGCGAAGTCCCAGTCTCGTTGGTCCTGGCCGGGAACGGCCATGATGGCACCGGTCCCGTACGACATGAGGACATAATCGGCTATGTAGATAGGGACTCGCTTGCCGTTGACGGGGTTGACGGCGTAGGACCCGGTGAAGACACCCGTCTTCCCCCCTTCGGCCATGCGGTCTACTTCCGATGCTCGCAGCGCATCGGCTATGTAATCCCTGGCCTCTTGTTCATTCTCGGCACCACTCACAAGCGACTCGACCAGCGGGTGCTCGGGCGCCAGGACACAGAAGGTCATGCCGAAGATCGTGTCCGGCCTGGTGGTGAAGACTTCGAAGCTCCCACCACCATCCACCTCGATGACGAAGGTGGCGCCTTCTGACCTCCCGATCCAATTGCGTTGCATCGTCCGGACCCGGTCCGGCCAGTGATCCAGGGTGTCGATCGCGTCCAGAAGCCTGTCGGCGTAATCGGTGATCCGAAGGTACCACTGCTCCAGTTCTCTGCGCTCCACTGGAGTGTCACATCGCTCGCACAGGCCATCGATGACCTGCTCGTTGGCTAGCACGGTCTGGTCCTTTGGGCACCAGTTGACGGGTGCGCTCGCCTTGTACGCCAGACCCCGCTTGTAAAGCTCGATGAACAGCCACTGATCCCATCGGTAGTACTCGGGCGTGTGGCTCGCCAGCTCCCGGGTCCAGTCGAAACCCGCACCCAACTGCCGGAAGTGTTGCTTCATCCGAACGATCTGACCCTCGACGTTCGGCTTGGGGTGCTTGCCCGTCTCGATGGCATGGTTCTCCGCGGGCAGGCCAAAGCTGTCCCATCCCATCGGCGCCAGGACGTTGTAACCCTGCATCATCTTGTAACGGGTGATGAGATCGATGTAGGTGTAGTTGCGGATGTGTCCGACATGAACCTCACCTGAGGGATAGGGGTACATCGCGACGCTGTAGAACTTCCGACGCGACGGATCCTCGGTGGCCTCGAACGTCTTCTCGGCCTCCCACCGGTCCTGCCATTTGGACTCGATCGCTTTGTGGTCGTATGTCATATGTGAACCTGCCAGGGTAATTGCGCCTCTCTCCACGACAACACCACTCTGTGACTAGAAAAGGCCTCTCATGGTCGAGTCGATGAGCCGTGTGCTGGCAAAGATCGCCGACGGGTTGACGCTGCTGCGGCTCGCGATCGCGATCGTGCTCGCTCCGCTCGTGACCGTGGGGCTCTGGTCAACGGTCGCCATCCTTATGGCGCTCGCTTGGGCCACCGACTTCGCCGACGGGCGGATTGCCCGGATGGCCGGTGGGGGAACTCGACTGGGGCGCTGGGACATGTCGATCGACACCGCCGTGGGAGCCTCCCTTCTTCTGGGGCTCATTTTTCAGGGTGTTGTCCCCGACTGGGTGGGATTCGCCTTGCTCGTCATCTTCGGGTTCCTCCACCTGAAGGGAAACATCGCAGCCTCGATGCTGCTGCAACTGGCCGGGTTTGCGCCGACGCTCCTGATTCTCTGGGAGGATCGACCCGATGGTTGGTGGTCACCATTCGTGGCGATAGTGCTCATCGCCGTCTTCGACTGGAGACGACTGTTCTTCACCAATATTCCGGCCTTTGTCCGGGGGCTGGGCGGTCGATTTGAGGGTCTGTGGGCTCGGCCACCATCATGAAGCTGGCTGTGAGCATTGAACGGGTTGGCGTAATCGGTGGGGGGCTTATGGGCTCCGGTATCGCCGAGGTTTGCGCCCGATCGGGGAGTGATGTGGTCGTTCACGAGATCGACGAGGCCCTGGCGGAAGGCGCCATGGGACGCATCGAGAAGTCGCTGGCCAGAGCAGTCGAGCGCGGCAAACTCGACGACGGGGGGCGCAGCGCGATCCTTTCCCGGATCCGGGTGTCTACCGATCTCGCCGAGCAGGCGGACCGTGAGTTGGTGATCGAGGCGGCTACGGAGAACGAGCAGCTCAAACTGGAGATATTCTCGAACCTCGACTCCGTCGTTGCGGACAGCGACGCGATCCTCGCTTCCAACACATCGTCGATCCCGATCACACGCCTCGCCTCAGCCACGTCCCGGCCCGATCACGTGATCGGCCTCCACTTCTTCAATCCTGTGCCGGTAATGGCCTTGGTGGAGCTGGTGACAACGGTGATGTCCGCACCCGATGTCGAGAAGCGGGCCCAGGACTACGTCGAGGGGTTGGCCAAGACCGTGGTGAGGGCCAAGGACCGCGCAGGTTTCGTCGTCAACTACCTGCTCATCCCTTACCTGCTCTCCGCGATCCGAATGGTGGAGAACGGGGTGGCGACTCGAGAGGACATCGATGCGGCCATGAGGCTGGGAACAAACCACCCGATGGGCCCTCTCGAGCTCACCGACTTCGTCGGGCTCGACACCACGAAATTCGTCGCCGACGTGCTATTCGACGAGTTCAAGGAACCGCAATACGCCTCTCCACCCCTTCTCAACCGCATGGTCGAGGCCGGCCTTCTCGGAAGAAAGAGCGGCCGGGGCTTTTACGACTACTAGGCGCGCTTTTAGTTCCACCGCCTCATGCCGGGAAGCCGCGTAGATTCAGACACATATGGCACGACCACTTAACGTGAGGTAGCCTCACGGTCTGAGTTGGGAGGCTCTCAATTGAGTGACCTGAGGCGGGTCCCGTGGGACAGCAGCGGCGCGGCGATGATCGAGCTCGCGATGGTGCTGCCGCTGATCCTGATGCTCGTCGTCGGCATGGTCAGCGCTGCCATCGCATACAACCACGAGCTGGCCCTCTCCCACTCGGCACGAGAGGGCGGCCGCTTCGGAGCAACACTCCCCATCGACAACTACGCCAGCACAGACGCTTGGCTCGATGTTGTGGCGCAGGCGGTGGGGGATGACGCTACGGGAACCCTGGGGCCAGGCGTTCCCGGGCGGTACATCTGTGTGGCCTTTGTCCATCCGGCCGGCAATCTCGCTTCGGATACGACTCGCCGGAGAGTCGAGACGACGGGAGCACCCGTTTACTCGGACGCCGAATGCTTCTCCGACGGCCGGCCCGACAGTGAGAGACGAGTTCAGGTTCAAGTTCGCCGCGACACCGAGTTCAGCGTCGCCTTCTTCTCGACCACCCTCACTCTCGAGTCAGACGGAGTTAGCCGGTTTGAGGCAGCAATAGGTGGCTGACGTGAGATCGAGGCTTTTGGGATCGGATCGCGGTGCGAGCATGATCATCGTCGCCCTGGCACTCGTGGTCTTGTTGGGGGCTGCAGCTCTCGCAGTCGACCTGGCTGCGGTCCGAGCGGACCTACGCACCAACCGCCTGGCGACG
>JAWWBL010000071.1:0-8599 GCA_033720975.1 Acidimicrobiia bacterium
ATGTCGTAGACCTGTCGCCGTTCCCCAACTACGACAAGGTGTTCCACACGCTCGCGGCGGCGGCGATGTTCGTGGTTGCCTGGGAGGCGATGAGGCATTGGGCCGGGTCAGGGCACCGCTTTGGAGGTCTCCTTCTCGCCACCTGGCTCGTCACCATGGGTGGCGGGGCTGTCGTGGAGGTGGCCGAATTCGTCGGGACGCTCATCGGCGATGTCAATGTCGGTGATTACCGCAACAACGTGCTCGACATCGTCGCCAATGGCCTCGGTGCGTCGGTCGGCGCGTTGTACGTGGCGCGTCGTCACCGCCGCAACGATGTCGCGATCCAACCCGAGGCGATGCTCTAGTAGAGCGAGAAGACACGGGCCCGATCGCGCCCGCACATCGATGGCCATGATCATTCAAAGCGCGATTCCTCTGGCCAGGCTGCTTTATTTAGGCGTGAGTGCCTGGGAGATCACCGTAACGGTGAGTTCAGAGTCCGCCGCGTTCACGTCCTTCGTCGAGGACGTCGGACGCCCCCTTCGCCATGCCCTCATCGCAGCGTACGGCCCCCAGGTTGGCCCTGAGGTCACGGCGGAGGCCTTTGCCTATGCATGGGAGAACTGGGACCGCATCAAGGAAATGCGAAACCCGGCGGGCTATCTCTACCGGGTCGGGCAAAGCAAGGCCCGTCGGGGAATCTTCCGCAAGCCCCCACCTATAGAGGTTCCGGTCCAGCCCGACGGGTCTCACTGGTTCGAGCCGGGCCTCAACGGTGCGATTGCCGAGTTGTCCGAGAAACAGCGCGCCGCGGTGATCCTGGTCCACGGTTACGGATGGAGCGTGACCGAGGTTGCCGAGATGTGGGGTGTGACGTTCTCGACGGTCAAGTCCCACATCGAGCGCGCGATGCGCAAGTTGCGTAAGAAGCTAGGAGTGGAAGAGTGAGCCGACTCGAAGACCAGATCCGCCGATTCGCTCAGGTCATGGACTCGCTTGCTCCGTCGGCCGAGGACCTGATGCCCCCGGAGTTGGCGGAGGAGCTCGATGTCGCGCAGCGCCCCGGGATAGAGGTCCGGATCCCCCTGGGCGGGCCGCCCAGGCGACGACGCCGACAGTTCCCCCGCTGGGCGTGGGGCCTCGTCGGAGCTATCGCCGCTGCGGCCGTGGCGGTCCCGCTGCTGTTTTCCATTCAGGCGGATGAACCGCCGGTGGCCACCCAGCCCTCTACCTCGACGACGCTGGCCGCGGAGTTCGATCACGAGCTCGTGATGAATCTTCCCGATCAAATGCTCGCCGGGTACGGCTGGGCGCCAAATAGCGAATTGACCGTGACGATTGTGGGGTTGCTGCGCCGTCCCGGCACACCGACTGGCGGACCCTATGTCGCGATGACGAACGAAGCCGGTGAGTTCGAGATCGGTCCCATCGTCGAGTGCTGCGACATCGCCATAGAAGTAAGCGATGGCATCACCACTCGTACCGTCGATGTGATTTGGTATCTCCAGCTGCTACGTGTCGATCCGGTGACCGACATGATTGCGGGCGCAGTTGAGGAGCCTGCCGATGTGCACGTCCGGGTGACCGGCGGCCCTGAGGAATACGAGACCAGCGTTTCGGCCGGCTCAAATGGGCGTTGGCTCGTTGAACTTGCCGGGGTGTTCGATCTGTTGCCCGGGATGATCGTTCACGCTTCCGTTGCGACCGACAACTTCACATACACGGTGCGCGACGGATTTTACGTGGAGAACAACGTCGATGTCTGGCTGAGTCAGGGTCCCACCATGAGTGGTTGGGGATTCCTACCGCGGGGCCTGATTGACATAACGGTGGATGGTGTTCCGCTTCCTGACCAGGTGGTTGCGGGCGTCGCGGGCGACTTCGACGTCGATCTTGCTTCTTATGGGATCACGCTGCCGCCGGGGACGACCATCGTCGTCAGCGACGGTGTCGATGAGCACACGATGGTGGTCCCGGTCTTGACTTTCGACACGTTGAACGTGACGGCTGGGACCGCTGCAGGGACTTCAAATGCTCCTGATGGCACGACTCTCCAATTCGGACTCGCTATCGGGCTTCCAGGAGACCCAGATGAGCTGCACCCCCAGTACGAAGTCTTAGTGAGCGGCGGTGTGTGGAACGCGAATTTCGACCCGCTGCCGCCCGGATGGGAAATCCGTGATGTGTGGATCATGTACGAGCCGCAGGACAGCCCGTTCTACGTTCACTTCCCTCTCTCCTGACCAGCCCCCTTCAAACGGCTCGTCGACTTCCCTACGATCGAACTGGAGATGAGGACGACTGATGGCTGAGGACTACCCGAAGATCCTCGACGCGGCTCAAGTGGCGGAGATGCTGGGAATGAACGTTCAGATGGTTCGGCAGTACGCCCGCGAGGGCAGGCTGCCGGCCTACCGGCTCCCCGGAGGGAGGACGTTCCGCTTTTTCCGGGAAGAGATCTACGAGTTCCTGAAGGCCCACCCGGTGACCGCCGTGAAAGACGGCGTCATTGAAAGTCAGTCGAGCGAATAGCAGCAAGCACCATCTCAATCGGGAGATAGAGGACCCGCCCGTCGGCGTCGTGGACCTCGAGGTGGTCGACGGCAACCACTGCGACTTGGCCGACAAGGATCGCATTGTCAGGGAGCGAGAGTCTCAACCGTGTCCCGGCTGCAGCACATTCGTGGAGCAGTTCTCGGAATGTCTCTGCTCCGGCCGCCGTGGGCTCTGCACTGTCCCCTGCAGGCACGACCGACCATATAGAAGCGTCGAAGCGGATGTCAGCGATCTGCCCCGGCGCTACGACCGTGGCGTAGTCCTCTCCTGCATGGGAGATGATCCCACCGAAGCTGTGCCCGCCGAACTGCACCGTCACGCGGTCACCCCGGTGGGCGATCTCCCGTGTGACGTCGGTCATCGTGCGGCCCCGTTTCCGCATCAATTCAGTCAGTTGTTCGTCTTCCGCCGCTTCTTCAGCCCACTCCGAGCCGGCACCCTGGCGGAGCTCGGCGCCGAGTCGGGGGTCGGGCTCTTCGCTGGTGGTCATCTCTTTTCGCGCTCTCGACACAGGCGCTCGGGTACAAGATAGGTTCGCCGGATCGTGAGTACCACGATGTCCTCGTCGTCGAGGGAAGCGGGCACCTCACCTCGTGCCGGTCGTGCGCCCAGACGGCGGCTCTCAGGATCCCAGCTGTTCATCGGCGTGGTCGTCCTGCTCGCGTTCGTGCTCAACCTCGTTGCCCTCCAGGATCGCTCGGCTACGACGTTGGTTGCAGTGGCAGATGGTCCGATCGACGCCGGCGCGACCTTCTCCGTGGATGTCGTGCGCTTCGTGCCGGTCTCTTCGGCGTTCGAGGGGTTGGGGTCACTGCTCACAGAGGAACAAGCGGGTTCTGTCGAGGGGTGGGTCTTTGATCGTCCGGTTGACTCGGGCGGGGTGATCGAACGCGGCCTTCTGGTCGAGCCCGCCGCCCCTTCGGGAATGCGATCGATGAGCATTCCGATCGCGCCCGAACATGCGGCCGGTGGGGCCCTGGCGGTGGGAGACCGTGTTGACGTCATAACAGTCGTGGACGGGGTAGCGCGCTTCGTAGCCGTCGATGTCGGTGTGGTCGGCATCGCGGCGTCGGACTCAGGTGCGTTTGGCACCATCGGGTCGTATTACGTGATTCTTGCCGTGGAACCGGCGCAGTCATTGGCGCTCGCCGAGGCGATTGAGTCGGGTTCTGTCGAGTTGATCCGGGCCACGGGAGCGATCCCGCTCGAGGAGGATTCCCTTGACGACTCCTGACATCGCCCTGGCCGCCTCGGCCAGAGAGTGGCCGGACCGCCTTCATCGTTTTCTCCTCGACCATGGCGGAGCTCGGGTCGTGGGTCGGGTGATGGGCCCAGAGCAAGCCTCCGACGCCACCTTCGACGTACTGCTCATCGATGACGTGTGCTCGTTTCTGACACGACGGCTGGTCTCCGTGGTTAAGGGCAACGGTCAGGACATCATCGGAGTGTTCGCCGCAGAGGACGGGTCCGATGCCAAGAGAAGACTGCTCGAGTGCGGGATCACCGATGTCATCGAGATGGAGGCGACGCCCAGCGAGTTTCTCGACAAGATCTTCTCGACAATCGCGCACAGGCCCTCGGTAGGGCAGGAAACGAGAGCCGAACGGGCGAAGCTGGTCTCGATCGGCGTAGCGGGGGCGACCGACGGTGTGGGCGCCACCGAGATCGCTGTGACCCTGGCAACGATCCTGTCCGTCACGACACGAACCATCCTGTTCGACCTCGACACGCTGTGGCCGAGCGTTGCTCAGAGGCTCGACCTCCCCCTTCACCCCAACCTGCGGACAGTGCTCGACGCGGCGATGCACAACCCGGAGAGGACCCCGTCAGGGGTCCAACGCCTGGGCGACTTGAACGTGATCGGAGGCGTTGCCGACGCTGGGCGCGGCCGCCAGGTGAACCGGATCGAGGTAGCCGCGGTCTACGACCAGCTCGCAGCCGACTACGACATTGCCGTTGCTGATCTCGGTGCGTACGAGCGAATGATCCAGGGGATCGAGCTCGTGCTCCACAGCATCATCGTCGTGGGCTCGGCCGATCCCGTAGGGATGGCCAGGCTTCTGAAGACGCTGGATGCGGTGAGGGTCTCTAGTCATCAGGTCCAGGTGTTGGCGGTCGTGAGCAAGACCCAGGCCCGCTTCCACGAGGCCGAGGTGCGCCGAGAGATCGGCCTCGCGCATCCATTGATTCCCGTCATCACCGTTCCTTTTGACTCCCGGTTGCAGCGCGCCTCCTGGGAGGGCAGGCCGCTTCAGCGAGGACCGATGTTCAAGTCCCTGCGACGGATGGCCGGCTTGATATCGGAGAGTGCTCTGACGTGACCATCGACGCCTACGAAGAGATCCGCAGGACCACGTTGGCGCGTATCGAGGGCTCAGGACTCGACCCTGCCAATCAGCCGGACCGGGTCAGGAACCTCGTCGAGAAGACTGTGGAGGAGTATCAGAACACCGCGCACCTGGGAGCCAGCAGGTCGCTTGCGGATCCGGTGGCCACCGTAGAACGGCTGGTCTCTTCGGTGACGGGTCGAGGAGTGCTCCATCAACTGCTGCAACGGCACGACGTCGAGGAGATATTCATAGAGGGCGACCAGGTCACTTACCTCGAAGCCGGAGGGGCGCTGCGTGCGGCGGACACCCCCACGACCGAACACGAGAACCGCCAGGCGATCGAGGCATTGATAGCAGCGACCGACCGGCGGTTGGACGCTTCCGCGCCGATCGCCCAAGCGAGGATCCTCGACGGCACAGCCCGGCTGACAGCAATCATCCCTCCGGTCGCGGATCGCCTGTCAGCCACCATCAGGCGCTACGCCCTCAGGCGGCAGACGTTCTCTTCCCTGGTCGATCTCGACTCGCTCACTAAGGAGGCTGCGGGATTCCTGACGGCGCTGATGCGTTTGCCCGCGTCGGTCCTTGTGTCGGGCCCGCCCGGTGCGGGCAAGACATCGTTCCTCTCCGCGTTGATCTCCTCGGCTCCCGCAGAGCACTGCATCAGATCCTGTGAGGAGGTCAGGGAGCTTCACGTTCCTTTGGTCCACGGCTCCTATTACGAGTCCCGACCGCCTTCGCTCGACGGACAGGGCGCGATAACCCTCCGTGACCTGGTCAAGGTGACCCTGGCGATGCGGCCGGACCTGATCGTGGTTGGTGAAGTCAGGGGCGCCGAGGCGTTCGAGCTGACTCGAGCCGTCAACGCGGGGTGTGGGATGACCTGCACGATCCACGCCAATTCGGCCGCAGACGCCCTGGACGCCCTGGTGAACGCTGCGCTGATGGCGGGTGAGAATGTGCCGGAGCGGGTGGTGAGGAAAGTGTTCTCGAACGCTATCGACATCGTCGTCCACCTGGACAGGGGAGTGCCATCGCGATCGCAACGGAATCTCAGGCAGACGATGGAGATACGTGCGGTCGTCCCTGCTCTCCACGAGGACTTCTCCACCGAGCCGATATTCACCAGGGATGGGATCGGAGCCCCGCTGGAATGGACCGGGGCTTTGCCTCCGTCTTCGTTAGTGCAACGAGTTGAGAGGCATTTGCCCGACGGCGTGAGTCTCGCGGCCATGCTGGCCGGGAGGGATCTCGAATGGTGACCGTTTTGGCCGCACTAACGACTGCGCTGGCGGTTGCTCTCATCCTCACCAAGTGGCGGTTCGCCAGCTCCGATCGGCCCAGGCCGCGAGGATCTGACCCCGTGCCGGGAACGGACGTGACGGTCTTTCAGTTCTGGGCGTCGGTCACCGCTGTAGCCGTGATGACCTTCTTGTCGATATTCGCCCTCACCGGCCTTGTGGTGGTCGCGGCGGTGCCCGCTCTGGTCGTGGGCAGCCTTCCACGGGCCTACTTGGGTCGCAAACGCGGCAAGCGCCTGGATGCGGTGCAGCAGGCGTGGCCGGACGGGCTGCGTGACATCATCTCATCGGTGCGTTCGGGAGCGTCGCTGCCCTCCGCCATCGAGGACGTGGCGTCTTTCGGCCCGCAGCCATTGCGCGAGGCTTTTCAGGGATTCGGGGTCTACGCGCGAGGGCTAGGGGTTGTCCGGGCATTGGAGATGGTGAAGGAGGATCTGGCCGATCCGACGTCGGATCGGGTGATCGAGGTGCTGATCCTTGCGTACGAGCGTGGCGGATCGGTTGTCCCCGAGATCCTCGCCGATCTGGCCGAAGCGACGACCAAGGACCTCTGGACACTGGAACAAGTCAAGAGCGAGGCTCTCGAGCAAAAGATCAACTCGCGTGTGGTCTTTGTACTGCCCTGGCTGGTTCTGGTGGCAATGACTTCCCAATCCGGGGCGTTCCGGGAGTTTTATTCCACACCGGTCGGGGTTGCTGTTGTCGCACTCGGCGGCGCCCTGAGCCTGTTCGGGATGGCCGTGGCGACCAGGTTGGGCCGGCGTCCGTCGGAGCCGCGGGTCTTCGGTGGCGTCCCATGAGTCTGACGCCCACCCCCATTGAATTCCTCGCGGCCATGGTCACGGCGGTTGGAGCTGGACTCCTTGCCCGGGCGCTTGTTCCGCCACCCCGTCGACTTCACTCCCGCCTGACCAGGTATGTGTCCCCGACCCTGTCGGACTTGTCGACGCGTGGGCGTGACGTGGGGCCCCTTAGATCCATATTCGGGCCGATCGTCGCCGATCTTGCGGACCTTGTCGCCAGGCTGATAGATCGCGGCGGTGCTGAGGTGACTCTCACCAAGCTCAGGCAGGCCGGCTGGTTCCGGAATGTTCCGGAAGAGGACAGGGTCGGCTCTTATCGAGTGGCCCAGCTTCAGTCGATTGCCGTCGGGCTCCTCAGCGGTCTGGCCATCGGGCAGGTTCTGTCGCTGGCGCCGCTTCCGAGAGCGTTGCTCTTGGCCCTCGGTGTGGTTGTGGGCGGAACGCGCACTAAAGCCAAGTTGGAGGGCGCCATCGAGGAGCGTCGCGAGATGATGAAGATCGAGATCTACACGATCAATCAGCTCCTCGCCATGAGGGTCCGTGCGGGGGGTGGCGTGATCCAGGCTGTTCGATCCACTGTGGGTCGTGGGTCGGGTGAGGTGGTCTCGGAGCTGAGCGAGGCACTTCGGCTCCATCGATCCGGATGGCGCGGGACAGATGCCTTCCGGAGAATCGCGGAGTTGACCCCGGAACCGTTTTGCGCTCGGACCTACCGGCTGCTTGCGGCAGCGGAAGAGCGAGGCGCGGAACTCGCCGGGGCCCTCCTGTCTCTTTCGGAAGACGTGAGGGAGACCCGGAGAGAGTCGATACGGAGAAACGCGACCAAGCGGCGGGCGGCGATGCTCGTACCGACCGTGGCGATTCTCGCTCCCGTCCTGATCCTCTTCGTTGCCGCTCCCTTGCCGTATCTGATCACCAACTGGCAATAAGGAGGTGAGAAATGCTGCCAGCACTTCGTGTTTTCCTAACGGGCCTGAGGGCCGATGAGCGGGGACTGAACACGGCCGAGCTCATGGGCAATGCGGCGCTCGCGATCGCCGCTCTCGTGGTCATCTGGGGGGCTCTTCAGCTCCTCGGCGTGGACATCGTGGCGTGGATAAGGGCACAGCTGATCGGGGGTTAGGCGAGACTGGCATCAGCTCGGTCCAGTTCTTGTTGGCATCGGCCCTCGGGCTGGTGTTGTTCCTGGTGTTCGCCAACCTCGTGGTTGTCCAGTATGGCCGGGGGGCGATTCAGTCCGCCCTCGACCAGGGAGCAAGGGCCGGTTCCCTTGCCGGGTCGACGACGGCATGCGAGGAGACGGCCGATGATGTGGTGGCGCAGCTGCTCGGTGGTGCCATGGGAGATTCGGTTCAGGTCTGGTGTGTGATGTCCGGCGGTGTGGTCGTAGCTTCCGGCACAGCGGTTTTCGATTCGTGGACGCCGCTGGCGGCCGACTTCGCCGTTTCTCTTGAGAGTGCCGCAGTGGTGGAGTCATCTTGATTCGTGAGAGTGGCCATGCTGCGGTGGAGTTCGCCATGGCCGTGGCGGTCCTGATGCTCCCGGTGGCATTGGTGGTGACCTCTTTCGGCCCGTGGCTGGACACTCGAGTCTGGGCCGAGTCGGCCGCGGCCGAGACGGCCAGGGC
>JAWWBL010000072.1:0-8585 GCA_033720975.1 Acidimicrobiia bacterium
CCACCCAATGGGAAGAGTTTGACCCCGTACTCGGTCTCCCCTCTCTGAAAGGACCAGAGTTTGGGGCCGAAACCGAAGAAGAACTGGGTCGCCCGCATTCCCACCGCCTTTGCCGCGATGAAGTGCCCGGCCTCGTGGGCGGTGATGAAAAATATGAACGCAGCGACTGCTGCTATGCCGGCCATGGGTTCACGCTACCCAGGGGCATGACCTACTCAGCATGCCCCGGCGATCAGGCCCGCGGTCAAGGCCCGGGCTTCCCTGTCGACCTCCAGCACATCTTCGACGGTGTCGATCCTCCGCCACTCGGCCATATCCAATGCCATGGCAACAACCTCGCTGATACCTAAAAACCCCAACCGACCCTGAAGGAATGCTTCCACTGCGATCTCGTCCGCGGCGTTGAGCACCGCCGGGGCGGAGCCACCGCGCATCCCGGCCTCCAGAGAGATGCCCAACGCCGGGAACGCCTCCAGGTCTGGCTCTTCAAATGTCAGACTCACCGAGGCGAGCGAGAACGGCTCGGTGAGAGCCGCGGATCGCTCGGGCCAGGTGAGCGCATACTGGATCGGGATCCTCATGTCGGGATGGCCGAGATGCCCCTTCAAGGAGCCGTCCACGAACTCCACGGCCGAGTGGAGGACCGACTGCGGGTGCACCACCACCTCGATTCTCTCGTACCCCACATCGAACAGGAAATGGGTCTCGATCATCTCGAGGCCTTTGTTGAACAGAGTGGCGGAGTCGACTGTGATTCGCCGACCCATTTCCCAGGTGGGATGGGCTAGGGCCTCGGCCGGCGTCACCGACGCCAATGACTCTCGGTCGCGGCCGCGGAAAGGCCCGCCTGACGCGGTCAGGATCATCTTCTTCACCGATGCTGGGGGCTCACCAACCAGGCACTGGTGCAACGCCGAGTGCTCGCTGTCGACCGGTATCAGCTCACCTCCATGCTCCGCGAGAGCACGCTTCACCAGGGGCCCACCCGCCACCAGGCTCTCTTTGTTCGCTAGCGCGAGCCGGTTACCGGCCTCGAGAGCGGACAGGGTCGCGCGCAGCCCGGCCGACCCCACGATCCCATTGACGACGGTGACCCCGGGCAGAGCGGCGAGCTCGAGAACGGCTTCCGGTCCGAACTCGACTCGAGGGCCTGCCGATGCCGCAAACGCCTCCCTCTCGTCCGAAGCCCCACCAGCCACGACGGTGATTGCTTCCGGGTAGGACCTGCTGATCTCGGCAAGAGCTTCAGACGGGGACCGAGCGGCGACGCCCGCAACCTCCAGGCCCAGTGATGAAACGACTTCGAGGGTCTGCATCCCGATTGAGCCGGTCGCCCCCAGGACGACCACGGGAGAGCTCACAGCAACCCGAAACCCCTGAACAGGAGATATACGGCGGGGGCGGCGAACAGAAAACCGTCGATCCGATCGAGCATGCCTCCGTGACCGGGAAGCACCGAGCCCATGTCCTTCACGCCAAGGCTCCGCTTGACCGCCGACTCGGCCAGGTCGCCCAAGGGGGCGAACAGCCCGATCACCCCGGCGGCTACCAGTGCCTGGGAAAGCGTGATCTTGTCGAGCCACGGAGGCACCACGGCCATAATCGAAGCTGCCACCGCTCCGAGGATGAGCCCGCCAAAAAACCCCTCGACGGTCTTGCCCGGAGAGACCTCTTTGGCGAGTCGCCGCTTTCCGACGCTCCTTCCCACGAAGTAGCCCCCGGTGTCGTTGAGGGCCACGACGAGCACGAAGAAGAGAATGTGTTCGAGGGGGTGAGGGCCCGCGGTGAATGGAATCGCAAACGCCAGCAAACCCACCCAGACCATCCCAACCAGGGTGACAGATGCGCTGGTCAGCGGATCACGCCGAGGAGACAGGGCGAAGAACAGGACGACCGCCAGCGCAGTCACCCCGACCCACACACCCATCGCGTAAGGACCTCCGTTGTGCACGCCTACGCCGATCGCTACGACTCCGAGAAGGCCAAACAGCGCCACGGGACGGAAACCACCTGTCCGCATCGTCGCGTAGAGCTCGCCCAGCGAGACGACCATCACCAGTATGAGGAAGGCGGTGAACCACCACCGGGGGAGAAACAGGGTCCCGAGGAACATCCCGAATATCCCCACAGCGGAAGCGACTCTCATCGCGAGATCCGAGGTCGCCGCTTGCTCGTCGGCCTCGTAGGACTCCTCCGACGGGGTGACAGCACCGGAAACATCGTCAAAAGAGACGAGACCGCTACCCACTCCGGGGAGAGTGGCAGCCACCGCCTGCTGCTCCCACTTCTCGCTCGCCGCTCTGGTGATGTCCTCAGCGAGTCCCCTGTACTCCTGCGTAGTGGCGGTCAGGTACTCCTCGGAGGTGAAGTCCTCAACATCGTCGGAGTCGGCGAGACCGCCCCAGTCGATGTCGCTCTCATCACGCTCCGGCATCCCGGGAAGCGGGACGACGTCGGCCTCGCGGCCCGCGGCTTGTCCTTCTTCTTCTCTACCCGCCATCAGACCTCGAGCAGCTCCTCTTCCTTGTTGCCCAGCAAGGTGTCGATCTTGGAGACGAAGCGGTCGGTGAGCTTCTGCAGCTCTTCCTCTCCCCTGCGTATGTCGTCGTCGGAGATCTCACCGTGAAGGGCCTCCATGTCGGACTTCGAGTGACGTCTGACGTTTCGCACTGCGATGCGGCCCTCTTCGGCCATGTGTCTGACGACCTTTATCAGCTCATGACGGCGTTCTTCCGTGAGCGGTGGGAAAGCGATCCGAATCACAGACCCGTCGTTTGTCGGGTTTAGCCCGAAATCTGCCTGTTGGATGGCGCGCTCGATGTCACCCACCGTCGACTTGTCGAAGGGCTGAACGACGAGCAGCCGTGGCTCGGGAACCGAGATCGAAGCAAGCTGCTGCAGCGGTGTCGGAGTGTTGTAGTAGTCGACCGTGATCCTCTGGAGGAGTTGGGGGTTCGCCCGGCCGGTGCGAACCGTCCCAAACTCGGATGCAACGTGCTCGGCGGCCATCTCCATCTTGTGTTCGGCCTCGGCCAAGAGGTCGCCGATCATCGTTCTCTCCTCAATGGACCACTGTGCCGATCTGATCGCCCCTGACTGCCTTGACGATGTTGCCGGGAACGGTCATGTCGAAGACATGGATCGGCACTCCATGCTCTTTACACATCGTAACTGCCGTCGTGTCCATGACCTGGAGTTCCGCCGCGATGAAGTCCATGTATGAGAGCTCACTCATCCGGCTGGCGTCGTCGTTGGTCGCTGGGTCGGAGTCATAGATGCCGTCGACCTTGGACGCCTTCAGAAGCTCGTCCGCACCGATCTCGATTGCCCGGAGGGCAGCCGTCGTGTCGGTCGTGAAAAACGGGTTCCCGGTCCCGGCAGCGAAGATCACGGCACGCCCCTTCTCAAGATGGCGGATCGCCCTGAGGCGGATGTACGGCTCTGCCAGCTCCTGCATGGTGATGGCGCTCTGGACCCTGGTCACCACACCGCCTCTCTCGAGATAGTCCCTCAGGGCAAGAGCATTGATCACAGTGGCGAGCATCCCCATGTAGTCGGCGTTGGCGGCATCCATGCCTCTGGCTGCTTGGGACACGCCGCGGAATATGTTCCCGCCTCCGACGACGATGGCGACCTCGACGCCGTTGGACATCGCCTCAACGAGCTCGCCGGCGACACGCTCAACCGTGACCGGGTCTATGCCGTATCCCAGGTCCGGGTCTGCAAACGCCTCACCGGAGAGCTTGAGAAGGACTCTCCGGTTCGTTTTCTCCGCCACGGTGCTCCTATCCGCCTACGGCGACTCTCGCGATTCGGCGTACCGAGATGTTCTCGCCCATTTTGGAGGCTAGAGCCCCAACCATGTCGCCCACAGTGCCGTCGAAACGCTCGGAATTGACAAACAGCTGGTCGTATAGGACGTTCTCCGCGTACCAGGACTGGATCTTCCCTTCGACGATCCGCTCGATCACGTTGTCCGGCTTGCCCTCGGCCTGTGCCTGACGGGCTATGAGCTCTTTCTCCTTGGCGAGCGCATCTGGGTCCACCTCCTCTTGGGTAACCCAGAGTGGATTTGCCCAGCTGGCGTGCATGGCGATGTCATCGGCTACCTGAAGGAACTCCTCGCTCTTGGCGACGAAGTCGGTCTCACAGGTCAGCTCGACCAGGACGCCGACGACGGGGCGCCCGTTCTGCTGGTGGATATAACTGCCGATCGTTCCTTCTTTGGCCTCACGATCGGCCCGCTTGGCCATTTTGGCCTGACCCCGCTCGCGCAGGAGCTCATAAGCCTTGTCGAAGTTCCCATCGGCATCGGTGAGAGCCTTCTTGGCGTCCATCATCCCGACGCCTGCCTCGTGGCGAAGCTTTTGTATGTCCGAAGCCGAGAAATCGCCCATCTCAGGACTCCTCGTTCTCGTTTTCACCTGGCTCCTTCTTCGAGGCAGCCTGCCGGCCTTCGATGACCGCATCGGCGATGGCCCCGGCTACGAGGCTTGCCGCCCTTATCGCGTCGTCGTTGCCCGGTATCACGTATTCGATTCCGTCAGGGTCCGAGTTGCTGTCGATCAGGGCTATCACGGGGAGGCCCAGCCTGGTGGCCTCCCGGACGGCGGTCGCCTCCGTATTGACGTCGACGATGAACACGGCGTCGGGCAGCTTCTGCATTTCGGCAACACCACCCAGGTTTTGCTCGAGCTTCGCCAACTCCCGGCGCAGCTTGAGTCGCTCCTTCTTGGGCAACTCGTTGATCTCGCCCGAGGACTCCATACGACGAAGCTCTCGCATGTAGAACACACGCTTTTGAATGGTGCTGAAATTGGTGAGCATTCCGCCGAGCCAGCGGTAGTTCACGAATGGTTGGCTGCACCTCGTCGCCTCTTCGGCAACCGCCGTCTGGGCCTGTTTCTTGGTACCTACGAAGAGAACGGTTCCGCCATCTGCCGCTAGCTTCTTGACGAAGTCCATGGCGTCCCCGATCTGTGAGAGCGTTTGCCGGAGATCGATGATGTGGATTCCGTTGCGCTCCCCGTAGATATAGGGGCGCATCTTGGGGTTCCAGCGACGGGTCTGATGCCCGAAATGAACGCCGGCCTCCAAGAGCTGTTTCATTGTGACTTCGGCCACAGTTGCTCCTTTTTCTGGTTGTTCCTCCGCCCGCGGGATTGAATCCCACTCGTTTGATGGAGTGCCCTCCTTCGAGATGTCTCGACCAGAGAGGGTTCACGGGCGTGCGTGATGGGTGGAATTGTACGAGACGCCCTTACTCTTCGGTAATCGACACCACCTCTCTCAGACGAACGGCTGTCACCGCTGGAGCCGCGGCTTTCGGGATCACGACCGCTGCCACCTTCGTCGAAGCTCGAGACGCCCTCCTCCACCACCGATCTCAAGGAACTTCCGGGCCTCTCCACTTCACATACGACGATCCCGAAACGGCGACTGACATCAGCATTTCGTTCCCATGGGCCGCGTCATTGGTCGTGATTGGCGTCGAGTATGCAAGCCAGGCGGACAGTCCTGCGTCGACCGGTCCGCTCGTCGCCCGTTTCGCAACCAGCGATCACTACGAGCTGGTGCGCATTGTGGTCGGCAAAGTGGCAGGCGCGCTGGAAGCATCGGGTGCCAGGGCTGAAGTCGTGTTTGATGACAATCGGCTGGTCGACCGGGCAGCAGCCGCACGAGCCGGTGTGGGCTGGATCGGCAAGAGCACGATGGTGCTCGCCCCCGGCGTCGGGCCTTGGATGCTCCTCGGCACTGTTGTCACCGACGCCGCTCTTGTTCCGACGCCGACCACGCGTCGCTCTTGTGGCAGCTGCGTTGCATGCATGCCCGCTTGTCCGACAACAGCGATCACTGACGCCGGGCTCGACGCGCGCCGCTGTCTCTCGACGTGGCTACAGACTTCCGGTTTCCTGCCGCTTTGGATACGCCCTCTGATCGGGAGGCGGATCTACGGATGCGACGACTGTCTCTCCTCGTGCCCGCCGGGGTTCAAGATCAAACGAGAGGAGCACGGCGAGGGGCTGTCCTTTGTCGAGTTGCTGGCGTTGGCCGATGATGACCTCGTTGCCAGGTTTTCTTGGTGGTTCATCCCCCACCGTGACGGACGGTATCTACGCCGCAACCTCCTGGTGGCTGCGGGGAACTCGTGTGAGGGAGAGGCGCTCAAGCCGATCGAGGAGCATCTCCACCATCGCTCCTCGATGATTCGCTCCCATGCGGCGTGGGCGCTGGCCCGTCAACGGCCCGCGTGGGCGGATGCCACTCTCCGTGCCGCTTTGGGCAGGGAGAGGGCGCCAGAGGCTCGCCAGGAGTTGGCCATCGCCCTGACGATGCTTGGCGCGGAGCGTGACTACGAGGCACTCCTCGCCGCAGACGAGCTCGCGCGAACTGCCTCGTGATGGCGACGGTTAGCCCCAGGCGGGGTCGCCGAGCCGGTTGCGTAGAGACATCATCGTCTTGGCATGGATCTGGCACACCCGGGACTCTGTCACGCCGAGTACCTCGCCGATCTCGGCCAGTGTCATCCCCTCGTAGTAATAGAGGGTGACGACCAACCGATCGCGGCTGGGCAGCCGGTTGATCGCGTCGACCAGGCCCCGTCTCGTCTCCTCGGCCTGGAACTGGGACTCTGGAGAGACTCCCGTGGGATCGGCGATCATCTCCCCCATAGATGTCGCCGAATCGGAGGAAACGAACTCGTCTAGGGCGGCGATACCCGACCGGCCTATCTCCGCAAGGGACCCTCTCAAGTCGTCGACATCCATCTCCACGTGGTCGGCGAGCTCCTCCTCGGTTGGTGTTCTCTGAAGCCTGTGCTCGAGCTCGGCCATGCCCGTCTCGATCTGCCTAGCCCTCGACCTCACCGAGCGCGGGACCCAGTCGAGGGCCCTGAGCTCATCGAGGATTGCGCCCTTTATCCGATTGATCGCGTACGTCTCGAACTTGAAGCCACGTTCCAGGTCGAACTTGTCGATGGCGTCGATCAGCCCAAACAACCCGTAGCTCGCCAGGTCGTTGTGGTCAACGGAGCGGGGAAGACCAGCGCCAACGCGTCCTGCCACGTACTTCACCAGCGGGGAGTAGTGGAGGATCAGCCTCTCCCGGGCGGAAGCATCACCGGAGGCCTTGAACGTTGCCCACAACCCGTCGACCTGAGTCTGGTCAGGCTCGGGGGTGGCTTCGGTCATAGGTCCCTCGTAGATGCTTGCGGGTCACGGCAGTGTAGATCTGGGTGGTCGCCAGATCGGTATGTCCGAGAAGGTCTTGAACCGTTCGCAGGTCAGCGCCCCCCTCGAGCAGATGTGTGGCGAAAGTGTGACGAAGGGCATGCGGGAACGTGGCCAGCCTCGACCGGACCACCCTGCGAACGCCGCGGGCATCCAAAGGACGGCCGCGAGAGCCCACCCACAAAGCGCCTCCGGCTGATGAAGAGGCCAGCGCAGGGCGACCTTCAGACAGGTATCTGTCCAGGGCCGCCTGCGCCGGGCGCCCGACTGGCACCATGCGCTGCCTCCTCCCCTTTCCGACGACCGTGACGGTATCCGTGCCGACGTCTGACGTCTTCAGCGAGGCGAGTTCTGAGACCCTGAGCCCGGTGGCGTAGAGCATCTCGATGATCGCACGATCCCTAAGGTCTATCGGCTCCTCAGAGTCGATTCCATCGAGCGCCGAAGCGACCGCCGTGCGGGGGAGTGCGTGGGGCAGGGGCTTTCCCAACTTCGGCGTGCCTACACCATCGAAAGGATTCGCAGCTACTTCCGATCGACGAACCAAGTCCGAGTAAAACGCTCGCACCGCAGACGCCTTGCGTGTCACAGATGTCCTGGAATAACCCCGGGTGTCCAGAAAGGCGAGGTACCTGCGGGCATGTCTGCGCTCGACGTCGCCCACCGCCGCCACGCCAGACCTGTGGCAGTAGTCGAAGAACTGCGCGAGATCCCGCCTGTAAGCCGCCACCGTGTTCGGCGACAACCCGCGGTGGTCTTCGAGCCGGGACAGGTATGCGTTCACCATCTCTGAGGCGAACTCGGGTATTTCTGGGGCGCGCACCACTGCGATGCTATTGGCGCCGCACCCAATCGATTGGAAGCTAAACCGGGATCACACGGTCGCCATCGATGCTCAACACTCCCTCTACCTCCATTTTTCCGACGCGGGCGAGCACCTCAGCCATGCCGATGCCCCACATTCTCCCCAGCTCCTCGATGCCTATCCCACCCGAAGGGATCTCACCCGCAGGCGTGTCGGTTTCGGGCGTCCTTGGCGGCGGGCCAACTATGAGGGACAGAGCCTCGATCAGGTCCCCCGGGCCGAGGACCGGTATCGCGCCGTCCCTTATCAAACGATTGGCTCCCACAGAGGCAGGCCTGTCGATGTCTCCTGGCACCGCCATGACCGCCCTGCCGATTTCAGCTCCCAAACGGGCCGTTATCAGCGCTCCCCCGCTCTCCGCCGCCTCGACGACCACTACCGCAGCCGACATGGCCGCGATCAGACGGTTGCGGGCAGGAAAACGCCACCGATCGGGTGGGGTCCCCGGCGGGTACTCCGAGATGAGGGCGCCACCCGACTCCTCGATGCGC
>JAWWBL010000073.1:0-8581 GCA_033720975.1 Acidimicrobiia bacterium
ATGACCGCCGAGAAGATGAGCAGGAGCAGCTTGAACCCCATGTCCCATTGAACCTGCTCGGAAATACCGAACATGATCCCGCCAAGGGCAGCCAGCCCGGCGCCCACGATCCAGGTCACGAGGATCACCCGTTGCACGTCGATGCCGGACGACTCTGCGAGATCGGAGTTGTCGGATACGGCTCTCATAGCGGTTCCCAATTGGGTCTTCACGAGGAATAGGCCCACACCCGTCAGGACTACGGCTGTGAAAACGATGATGTAGAGCGTCTTGGGAACCGTGTTCAGGCCGAGGAAGGTGATTGGAGCCTGGACCGCATACTGAAGGTAGGGGCGGGGGAATCCGGTTATGGCGATGAGGATGGCGTAGCGGAGAGCGAAGGACAGCCCGATCGAGATGACCAGCATGGATATCAGCCCGGTTCCCCTCTTTCTCAGGGGTCGCCACATCCATTTTTCTTGTGCGCCCCCGAACGCGGCCACGAGCAAGATCGCGGGGATGGCTGCGATGAAGATGTGCCATTGGGGGCCGAACGGGTTTGCGTTGAAGAAGATTGCGAAAACGGCTCCCAGCGCGAGCAACTCCCCGTGGGCGAAGTTCACGAGGCCGGTTACGCCGAAAATCAGCGACAGGCCTATCGAACTCAGGGCGATGACGGCGCCGGTCTTCAAACCGATTATGAACAGACCTCCTACGCGTTCCCACAGGGTCACCTCGCTGACGAGGCCGGGTCCGAGGTTGAACCGCACCACTTTTTGCTGCCCGTCGCGAACATTCACTGCAGGCAATTCGAACCTGTCGGGCTGGGTCAGACTGACACCTTCAGGAAGCGTGTTGACGTCGAGAGTCACCGTGTAGTCACCGGCGCCCGGCACCGGGATCACCCAATCACCGGTTTCAGCAGAAACGGCGGTGCCCACCACTTCTCCGTCTTGAGTCACTGTGATCGTCACGCCGCCCACGGGCTCGCGCGACTGGCCGTCGATCTTCTCCAGCTTGCCCTGTATCGTCTCGCCTTCGGCGATCGCCGGCGCGCCAGCACCCAAGGCGATCCCCACCGCGATCAGGGCAACGGTGCCCAGACGTCCCAAGCTGCTCACCGTCGGGGGAGTGTAGGCGCGCCCCGTTTCCGGCGGTCTCAAAGGAAGGTCTCAGCTGTCAGTACCGTGCCGTTGATGGAGTCGGGTCTGTGAGGAGGGCGGTCGCGCCGGGCAGCCGGATCGTGTTGAAGATCGGCTCGTCCAGCCTGTCGTCTGACGGTCGGGGAGTCGACGCCACCGCAATCCGTCGTGTGGTCGATCAGGTGGAGGGCCTCTGGGAAGCGGGGCACGCCTGTGTTCTGGTCACGTCCGGAGCGGTAGCTGCGGGGATGTCGGTGATGAATATCACCGAGCGCCCCACAGACCTACCCGCCCTGCAGGTAGCGGCAGCGGTGGGCCAGGGCAGGTTGATGGAGATGTACTCCAAGGAATTCGGCCAGAAGGGCCGCATTGTGGGCCAGATCCTCCTGACCCGAGACGTGCTGGCGCGCCGTGAGCAATATCTGCACGCCCGAGAGGCACTGGAGCGGATGTTGGCCGGGGGCATCCTCCCGATCGTGAACGAAAACGACACCGTGGTCGTCGACGAGCTTCGTTTTGGGGACAATGACCGTCTCGCCGCCATTGTCTCGCATCTGGTCAGAGCGGGGATGTTGGTGATACTCAGTGACACGGCCGGCCTGTATTCAGAGGACCCGTGGTACGCCGACGAGCCCGAGCTCCTCTCAGCGGTGCGTCACACCGATGAGATACTCGACGCAATAGCCCATGATCGCTCTGGGGCCCTAGGCTCAGGTGGAGTTGCCAGCAAGGTGGCGGCCGCCCGAATGGCAGCCTGGTCTGGGATACCGACGGTGATCGCGCCGGCATCCGACGACGACTCGTCCCGTTTGGCGGTGGAGGGCTCCGAAATCGGGACATGGGTGGAGCCGCATCCCTCCGGGCTGCCCGCTCGGAAACTCTGGATCGGCTTTGGCCTGCCGGCGAGCGGCACCCTCGAGGTCGATGAAGGGGCGCGTCTTGCCATTGTGGAGTCCGGCCGCTCACTTTTACCTGCCGGGGTGAGAGAAGTGGAAGGAGACTTTGAGCCAGGGTCGGCGGTGATGGTCACCGCGTTGGGGCGACCTGTCGCCAAGGGCTTGGCTCGGATGTCTGCGGAGGAGGTACGGGCGGCCGTCGGCAGGCACAGCTCTGAAACGGGTGGGGTCGTCATACACCGGGACGACCTGGTGGTACTGACATAGCATTCGCAGGCACAGGATCAGTCGGACGATCGCTTGCCGGCAAGGAGGGCTCATGGAGCATCTGGACAATCTCACTCCCGGCATGAGGATCCCCTTCGGGGGTGACCGGGTTGCCACTGTGAGCCCGGAGCTGGCCGAGGCGTTCCGTGGCGGGGACCGGCTGATTGTCGTGCAGGAAACGGGGGATCTCCTGCACATACCCGAGTCGGACTGGATTACAGCGAGAGAGGCCGTCGCCGAGACGAGCGCCGCATTCGGTGAGCTCCAAAGGGTCGCAGACCGCGACGTAACGGCCTTCTACGAGGCCTTTGCCTCCCGACTGGAGGATGACATCGTCTTCGCTCCAATCGCTGCGGCCAACCAGGCGGACGTTTCTTCGGCAACGGACGCGGGCCGGTCAACGACTCGGCTCGTCCTCACTGCCCGTATGAGGGCAGACATGATCGCCGGTCTTCGCCTGTGGGCATCGGTGGACACGACGAGAAAGAAGATTGAGCAAAGCATTCAGCACCAAGGATGGCGACTCGACCTGATTCGATCCGGGCTCGGCGTTGTCGGATTCGTATTCGAGGGACGTCCCAACGTGATCGCCGACGCCACTGGAGTCCTCCGCTCAGGGAACACGGCCGTTTTCCGCATCGGCTCGGCGGCCCTGGCGACGGCCCGAGCCATCATCGAACACGCATTGGCTCCTGCCCTGGTCGAGGCTGGTCTCCCCGGTGGTTCGGTGAGCCTCGTCGACTCGCCTTCACGGGCCGCGGGTTGGGCCATGTTCGCCGATCCTCGTCTTGGGCTTGCCATAGCCCGCGGCTCCGGCCAAGCGGTCGCCCAACTCGGTGCCGTTGCCCGCCAGTCGGGCACACCAGTGAGTCTCCACGGGACCGGAGGGTCCTGGCTGGTGGCGGCGGAGTCGGCGTCGCCCGACGACCTGGCATCAGCCATCTACAACTCGCTCGACCGAAAGGTCTGCAACACACTCAACACCGTGTGTGTGGTCCAGTCCCGGGCTCCTGAGTTGGTCCCGGTGGTCATCGAGGCTTTAGACCGTGCTGCGAGAGCCAGGGGCGCAGAGCCGAAGCTGCATGTCACGGATAACGTCGCAGCGCTCATACCTGCAGCGTGGTTCGACGATGTCCCAATCGAGCGCGCCGAAGGCACGATCCAGGAGCCCAAGACCGAAACGGTCGCGGATGAGGACCTGGGCGTGGAATGGGAATGGGAGAACAGCCCTGAGATCACCCTGACCCTGGTCGCAGGCGTGGATGAGGCGATCTCGGCGTTCAACACCCAGAGCCCCCGGTTTGGAGCCAGCCTGATCTCATCTGACCCGGCGGAGCACGACCGGTTCTTCGATCTGATCGATTCGCCGTTCGTCGGCAACGGGTTCACCCGCTGGGTGGACGGCCAGTTCGCTATGAACCGCCCGGAGTTGGGTCTGTCCAACTGGCAGTTCGGCCGGCTCTTTGGCCGGGGAGGGATATTGTCGGGGGACTCCGTGTACACGGTTCGAGCCCGAGCCCATCAAGACGACCCGGATCTCAGCCGCTGAGGTCGCAGGCCGGTATGGCTCACAGCCGAGATAACGTCGGAGGACTATGGCCGCCCCCGGACCTGTCGAAGAACTAGCACCCAAGGACTCGTACTTGTCTCGTGCCGAGGCGAAGGTCCTGGAGGTCGTCGAGGACGGCATTTTCCTGGATCGGACTGTCTTTTATGCACGGGGTGGCGGCCAGCCCGGTGACGTCGGCACTATCAGCTGGGACGGTGGGGCGGTCGATGTGATCGACACGATTCGGCGGGACGGGAAGCCGCTCCACGTGGTGGCCGAAGGATCGAACCTGCCTGATCCTGAAACGCCTGTGGAGGGTGTGATCGATTGGGACCGGCGCTATCTGACTATGCGCACTCACACAGCCCTCCATGCCCTCAGCGGCGTGGTCTACAGGGACTTCCATGCCAAGGTGACCGGCGGCAACATGACCCCGGGTGAGGCTCGAATGGACTTCGAGCTCGACGGGATCTCCGTCGAGTTTGGCAAGGAGGTGGAGCGGAAGGTCAACGAGGAACTGATGAAGGGATATCCGACCGAGATCATCGTCATGGCCAGGGAGATAGCTCTTCAAGATCCTGATCTGATCAGGACCAAGGTCAATCTGATACCCGAGTTCGTCAAGGAAATCCGAGTCGTCGATATCAAAGGCCTCGACCGGCAGGCCGATGGAGGAACCCACGTCAACTCCACCCTGGAGGTCGGGCACGTCGAAGTGGTGAAGACCGAGTCGAAGGGCAGGGCGAACAAGCGGATGCGTATCCGCGTACTCGACGCGACGGAGTCGTGATCCGTTAAACCCGGTTCCGAGAGCCAACTCGCCGATACTGGGCGCCGGATGTTCGACTTCGTCTTCGGTCTGATCCTGGCATCCCTGCTCATCCGTGGATGGGTGAGGGGCCTCGTCCGTGAGTCCTTGAACCTCGTTTCGCTCTTCGTCGGGGTGTGGATCGCATTTCGGTTGAGCAAGCCCCTGGGCGACTACTTGACGCAGAGCTTTGGCGTCACACCGGAGGCGGCACGCATCGGAGCGGGAATCGGTTTGTTCGTTCTGTTCGGGGCGACCATGGCGATCGCCGCCCACTATCTGTCAAAGCTGATGGGCCTTCCAGGATTGAGCACCGTGAACCGCGTCGGGGGAGCGGCGGTGGCATCGCTCTGGGGTGTCTTCCTCATCCTCGTGTTCGTCAACATCGCCCGTGTCATACCCACTCCCGAAGGAGTCGAGTCGGCCCTGGAAGACTCAACGGTTGCGGAAATGATCGCGGGGGACGACGCGTTTCCCCAGGGCGTCTTCGAAGGGATGATTGGCGATCGTGCCATCACCGCCCTTGCTGCCATCGAAGGCCTGTTTGGCGCGGGCCGGGTCGTCCCGCGCGAAGGGGAGGAGTTCTCGATCCCACCAGCTTCCCCTGAGGATCTGCGCGAGAAAGACGAAGAGGCGGCTTTGGTGCTTAGGGAGATCAATCGGCATCGGACAGGTCTCGGCCTTGGCGCGCTCAAGGAGAGCGAAGTCATGAGTGAGATTGCCCGGTCTGAGGCGCTTGACGACTACTTGTCAGGCGTGCTTCGAGATCCGGATGATTGTTTGCTGCTCCTCGGCGGGTCCGGGGTTCTCGTTGCTGCCTGCGACGGTGTTGTGGCTCTGGCGAGCACCGCCTTGGGGGCGCTGGATGGGTTGTTGGGGAGCCCCCACGGCGCATTGGTGCTCCAGGACCGGGCCTTCGATCGTGCGGGCGTGGCTGTCGTTGACGGTCCCATGGGTGAGATGGTCCTGGTCCTATCCGCCGGCTGAGACGGGCTCAGATACCGCGGCGCGGGCGAAAGCGACGTAACCCACACCAGCCAAGACGATCACGGCCCCCGTTGTCTGGAGCGCCGATGGGCTCTCTCCGAAGATGAGCGCTCCCCACAGCATCGTCAAGGCCGGCTGAAGCAGGATGATGGTCGCCGTCTCAGAGGCCGGCAGGCGGGGAAGGGCGTGTCCGATGAGCAACCATCCGGCTACCTGAGCGGTGAGGGCGAGAGCAAGAAGCCAACCATGCGCCGGCCATGTGACACCGAAATCGATCCCGCCGGCAAGTGATCCGAGCACCAATGCGGCCAGCGCTGCCCCGGTGGAGGCTTCGAGCAGCGGCCCGGTCGTCGGCCCCATGGAAGCGTTCGAGCGACGGTAGGACAGAATGAAGGTGGCATAGAAGAGCGCTGCTACCAGTGCGAAAATCGTTCCGCGGACAGGGTCGACGCCGAAAGCACCTTCCTGTCCCAACCCGGAGATCATGCCAACGCCCGCGAGGATCACCGGGATCGCAGCGAGAACTCGCGGCTCGGGTCGCTCAGCCAAAAGCAGCCAGGCGATGATCGTCACGAAGACGACCTGAGTGTTGGCGAGGAGAGTGGCGAGACCGGCCCCGATGAAGTCGATGGCGGTGTGCCACGCAACCATGTCGATGCCGAGTGCGATCCCGGCGGCGAAAGCGAGCCAGCGCAGCCTCGGGCTCCTTCGGTCCTCGCCTCGCTTCACCCACCACAATGCGAACAGGGCTGGCACCGCGTATGCGGTCCGGAAGAACGCACCGGTGGCCGGGTCTACCTCTGATAGGGCAAAGAAGATCGCGGAGAAAGAGATCATCACCGCCCCGCCCAAGGCGGCGGCAATGGTCCTACCTCTCGGACCCCCTTCTCGAGCCGAGCTCACACTCTCTCGCTCGCGGCGTTGGCGAGGTCGTCATGGGCCCGGTGCAGCGCCGCAATGAAGTCTTCGGAGTCGGGGAGCGTGTCGTAGTCCGCCTGGATTCCCCACAGAAGCCTGCCGTCGTATGAGAAGAGGGCGACTCCGACCCCGTGCTGAGCCCACAGCGGGACCATGGGGTAGTTGGCCAACATCCGTGCCTCCAGGAGGTACATGGGGAACTGAGGACCGGGGATGTTCGTGACGGTCATGTTGAATGGGCGCAGCCGGGGACCCACGACACGGTTGGCGAGAGACAACAGCGTGATGGGCGTGCCCGAGCTCAGTTCCACGAGAGTCGCGGCTCCGAGGGCCTGGTTGGTGTCCTTCAGGTTCTGAGTCCGTTCACGGATCTTTCGGTATCGGGACAAAGCGTCATCGTCCTCCACGGGGAGGTCGAGGAGCCACATTGCCACCTGGTTGCCCAGCTGGCCGCTTTGCGTCGAGTCCCGCGTCGAGACCGGGTTCATCACCCGGAATTGGCGATTGCCGGGGTCGTAGTCCCGTTTCTCGATGAGGAACGAGCGGACTGCCCCGGCTGTGATGGCCAGCACAACGTCGTTGACCGATCCTCCCAGGGCATTCTTGACGGCCTTGACCTCCTCGAGGTCCATCTCGGTCCAGGTGAATCGGCGGTTGGGTCCGATGTCCGGGTTGAGCGGAGTGCGATCCGAGGGCATTAGCCAGCCCGAGCTCAGGGACTTCAGTGCTGCGATCGACTTCTCCAGAGTTCGGTCGGCGATCTCCTTCCCGTCCTTGATCGCATCGCCGAGGTGAGCCAGTCCGTCGATCATCTTCCGTGTGGTCCTAGCCGCTTCCGCCACGGCCAGTTGGCTGGGCGTTGGCGCCGGACGGGGCTCCCAATCAGGAGTGTCTTCGATACTCGAGTCGGGCACGACGTTGAGAAGAATCGTGGTGAGATCGACACCGGAGACGCCATCGATCATGCAGTGATGGATCTTGGCGACGATGGCGAACCGGTCACCGCTGAGGCCCTCGACAACCCACAGCTCCCACAGCGGCTTGGCCCGGTCGAGCTTCGTGGAGACGATGCGCCCCGCAAGAGCGCGAAGCTGGTCATCGGACCCGGGTCGGGGCAGTGAGGTGTGACGAACGTGATAGTCGAATGTGAACTGATGGTCGTCCACCCATACAGGTCGCCGGTCGTAAGGAACCCACTCGAGCCGCTGGCGATAACGGGGGATGTATTGCAGTTTGGATGCGATGTGAGCCTTGATCTGATCGATGGCGACCCCGCCTTCGTCGGACTTGAGGGGCGTCGCGTCGAACAGGGCGACTCCGGCCACGTGCATGTGGCTAGTCCTGCTCTCGAGCGCAAGGAAAGAGGCATCCAGGTAACTGAGAGGCTCGTAGTGGAAGTCGGTCATGCGCACCTGAAGGCTAGGGCGAACTAGCAGGTCAGTAGCCAATCAGAGTTGCTGCCAGGCCTAATCTCCGGTGCATGAGTCGACTTTCATCGCTGGTAATCGTCATGGCCCTCGTCGTCTCGGCCTGTAACGGTGTCGTGGCCACGCCGAGCACGTCGAGCACGTCGAGCACTTCCTCGACCACTACCAGCACGGTGGCCCCGCCGAGCACCGTGACAACACTTGATCCCACTACCACCTCCACCGCGCCGGTATCCGTGGATGCCCCCGATTGGTATTGGCCAGAGCCCCAGCCGGGTACGGCCGGAGTCCTGGGTTCCGGGTGTACTCCGGGTGCCGACACGCTTCCGGATGGTGTCTGGTTCGGCATGGTCACCGACTACTCGAATGATGGAATCACGTTCGACCTGGCCTGCTGGATCGCCGATGACAACGAGCCCAACGGGTATCGCATCGAGAATGAGAACCCGAGTCTTCGGTCAATTGCGGTGGCGGCCGATGCCGAGGTGTGGCGGATCGATCTCGACTTCGAAGGCGGGTTGGCGCCATCGATCCCATACTCGGATTGGGACCCAGAGGCGGCGAATTTCATTGTTTGCCCTGGTGATGGCTGCCTGGTGTGGATTAAC
>JAWWBL010000074.1:0-8488 GCA_033720975.1 Acidimicrobiia bacterium
GGGCCTCGTAGCAATGGATGTCGTTCTGTCAGCAGTCGCCGCTGCCGCTGCCACCCTTTTCGCCATGGATCTGTGGAGGGACTACTCCCGCCGGCCCCGGCCACACATCGCCGCCTATGCCACCGGCATGGCAATGTTCGCCATAGCCACGTGGGCGTTATTCGGAGGAGTGGCGTTCGGTTGGACCGGCGGGCTCTACCGGACCTTCTTCCTGCTGGGCGGAGTGCTCAACATCCCGTTCCTCGCCTTGGGCTCGATGTTCCTGGTGGTCGGGAAGCGATCCGGGCATGGGATGACGATCTTCCTGGGGGCCCTAACAGCCATATCCACCACCCTCACCCTGACCGTTCCCTTCGAGCGCCCGCTGCCCGATGGCGGGATCCCCCATGACATGTTCGCCACCGGGTTCAGCCCCCGGCTGTTCGCGATCATTGGCGGAGCACTCGGGACGACGATCCTCGTTGCGCTGGCGGTGGTAAGCCTGATCCGCTTCTGGAAGAAGAACCGGCACCTGGTTTGGGGCAATGCCCTGATCCTGCTGGGTGTGCTTGCGGCTGCCTCTGGAGGAACCGGGCTCGCTCTCGGTGAGGCGACCGGGTTTGCCCTGTCACTCCTGGTTGCGGTGAGCCTTATCTGGGCGGGATACCGGGTTGCGTCGGGACGACGCCAAGCAACCGAGCTCAGCCAAGCCTCCTGACTTGACTCACACCGCTGCTTCAATCCCTCGTGATGCGAGGTCGGTCCGAGGCGAGGCAACGGTGGGTTGTCCCTCTTGCGCTCACTGTCATGACCGGCTTCGGGGTCATCCTCTACGGCTTCTCGGTGTACTCCACCGGCGGGGCCGCCGGATCTGAGTACTCCACCACCGTTCTCTCAGTCGCTTACGGAGGCTCCGTCTTCGTCGGCGGGCTGCTCGCCTTCCCCGTGGGACGCGTCTCCGACCGGCACGGGATCAGGCGGATCGTCACAGGCGGCGCCATCGCTGGATGTCTGGGGCTGGCTGCCTTTTCGGCGGCGCGAGAGCCCTGGCAGGTGGTCGTCTCCTGGTGGGCCCTCATCGGCCCAGCCCAGGCGATGATCTACTACGAGCCCGCCTACGTGGCGATCGACCAATGGGGGCTGGCGCGGGATCGAGCCAAGAACCTCGCCACGATCACTTTCATCGGCGGCTTGGCGGGGATCGCCTTCATACCGGGAGCCGCCTGGCTGGTCGACCTCACCGGATGGAGGAACGCAGTGCTGATACTCGGGGTCGTCCTGCTGCTCGTCGGGCTGGTGACGGCAGTGGTCTTCCTGCCGCGCGGCGCTGCGCGCTCGACGGGCGAGGAGGCGCAGCTTCCTTCCGTACCCGGCCGACCGACCCGGGAACGGCGGTTCATCCTCTACACCCTGGCACTGGCACTGATGTTGCTCTCCACACAAGGAGTCATCGCCCATCGCATAGCTCGTTTCGAAGAGACTGGTTTCAGCATCTCCGAGATCTCGATCTGGGCAGCCGTGGCTTCTGCACTGAGCCTTCCAGGGCGCTGGGTGGCGCCCCGTCTCGCGGAGCGCTACGGACCTATCCGGGTACAGGCGACCATCGCGCTGCTGGTCGCGGCCAGCATCGGTCTGATGGTGGACGGGACCGACGGCTGGCAGATGACCGGCCACTTCTTCCTCTTCGGCCTCGCATTCGGCGCTCTCCTGCCCCTGCGAGCGATGGTGATGGGTGACTGGTACTCAGGCCCGGCCTACGGGCGGATCATGGGAGCCCAATGGACGCCGGTCGTCCTGGTGGCGGCCAGCGGGCCTGTCGCGATGGGTGTGCTCCGGGATGCCTCCGGGGGATACGCCCTGCCTGCCGTGATCATCACTGTCCTCTTCGTTGGAGCCGGCGGGGCTGTCGTCGCCAGCGGCCGAGCACCTCAGCCTCCGATGTAGGACATCTCGACCGGGGTGGCGATGCGGGCCGTGTTGGAGGAGCGGATCTCCGAGTAGCGGTCGTCCCGCTTGGACCAGACGTCGTCGATCGTCTGACCGAGGTCCCCACCGGTCCGGATCGTGTCACGCAAGCTGGTCCCGGATGAAGCGAAGAGACAGGTGTAGAGGGTTCCTTCCGCCGAGACCCGGGCTCGGGTGCAAGAACCGCAGAACGGCTTGGTGACCGAGGCAATCACGCCGATCTCACCGGCACCGTCCACATACCGGAACCGGTTGGCCACCTCACCTGGGTAATTGGGTGCAAGCGCCTCAAGAGGGAACTCGGCATCGATCGCCTCGAGGATCTCATCCGCCGAGACCACATCGTCGAGCCGCCACCCATTGGTGGTTCCCACGTCCATGTACTCGATGAACCGCACAATGTGCGGCGTCCCCCGGAAGTGTCGTGCCATGTCGACGACGGCGTGCTCGTTGACGCCACGCTGCACCACGCAGTTGACCTTGATCGGGCCGAGACCGGCCGCCGCAGCAGCATCTATTGCCTCGAGGACCGTGCCGACCGGGAAACCAACATCGTTCATCGCTTGGAAGGTTGGGTCGTCCATGGCATCGAGACTCACCGTCACCCGGTCGAGGCCTGTCTCGGCCAGCGCCTCCGCCTTCCGCTCGAGCAGCGAGCCGTTGGTGGTGAGGGTCAGGTCGTTGACACCGGGCACGGCCGCAACCATCGCCACCAGCTCCTCGATGTCCTTGCGGAGAAGTGGCTCACCCCCTGTGATGCGGACCTTCTCGACGCCGCGGGACACGAACACCTGGACGATCTCGGTGATCTCTTCGAACGTGAGCAGCTCTTCGCGCCTCATGAATTCGTAACCCGGACCGAACACCTCCTTGGGCATGCAGTAGGTGCAGCGGAAGTTGCACCGGTCGGTGACCGAGACCCGCAGGTCGTGGACCGGGCGGTCGAAGAGATCATTGATCGGGCTCACAGGCTGGCACCCATAGGGGAAGTATTACAACGGATTGCCCGTTGTATCACGAGACGACCGAAAATCGGGTGTATGGGATTGTTCAAACGTCGACACAAGGCGCCGTCAATAAGGTCGCATTCCGAGCTCGAGGAACTGATGATCGACGGCAAGCCTGTGCTGGTCGACTTCATGAAGTACGGGTGCCAGCCATGCCAGGTCATGGACGGGATCGTCAACGAAGTTTCCGAAGAGTTCGAAGGGGATGCCCACGTCGTCAAGGCGAGATTGGAGGAGGTCCCGGAGTTGTTCGGGGCATTCAAGGTGCGCTCGACGCCCACCTTCATCCTGGTCACACCACGCCAAGGGGGCATCCACATGCGATGGCGGCAGTCGGGCCTTGTGAAGAAGGATGTCCTCGTCGGCAACGTCCAAAAGGCGGTCGAGTCCCTCTCCTGAGGCCTGGTGCCTCCGGCCCATAAAGAAAACCGACCTCCTGCCGATGGCAACAGAGATGATTCGTGAAACCAGGCCGGCTCGGAGCAAAGCCGACTGCGGCCACAAACCGAAGACCTACACCGAGATCGCTGGGATCAAGAGGGCGGTCTGCGACAAGTGTGGCAGCGTGAGCATCGATTTCGCCCGGGATGTGTTCGCCGAGGAGCGGAAGCAACTGGAGCGAGAAGAGGCCTGAGCCTGCCATATCGTTGGCCGCATCCTCGACACGATTCAACTTCACCGGCGCCTGCGCGTCATGTCAGTCCATTACGCGGGTCGTGGCATCACAAAGACGTGTCGATCAGAGAGGTCAACGTGTCCCCAAATCGCCGCCTTGCCGCAATCCTCGTTGTTGCGCTCTTCCTGTTCGCCTGCGTCGGCAAAGAACCTCCAACCAACACATTGCCTCCAACCCCCACAGACCCCACCGCGTCCCAGCCCAACGCGGTCACACCCACGCCATCCAATCCGAGCGAACAGGAGCTTCCGGCCGCTACCGACGAGTGGGCAGTCACCTTTGAAGCTGGTCAGACATGGGGGCCCGACGGGCATGGTGAGGGAGGCTATTGGGAGAGCCGGCTCCTCTCGGACGGGGAGACACTCCTCCTGGTGGCCCTGGGCGAAGGAGGCGATTCAGGCTCACTCGACTTGTTTTCCAGTACCGACGGACACAGTTGGATCGCGGTCGAGCCGGAATCTATACCGCCGGATGTCGGTGGGCTCGACATCGCCATAGGAAGACCCGGCGGCTTCATCATCGGCGGCCTGGACTGGTTAGACGACCGTTTCGCCACCTGGATGATGACCTCCGACAACGGTGTCGAGTGGATCAACCCGACACCGGAAGATGGGCTGGCCGCTCTTGCCTCCTCTTTCTTCCGATCGGACGGCGAGGACGCTGGCGTCTATGGGCAGATCACATCCGTTACCCGGTTCGGAGAAGTGCTGATCGCGGCCGGGAGCCATGAAGGACGGCCTCTCCTGTGGCGCAGTGAGGACGGTAGCGAATGGGCCAGCCATGCCATCGGAGCCGATACGGAAGGTGGAATCAGCGGGCTCGCTGTCGTCGGAGAGCGCATCTACGCCGTGGGCAACAACCCAGGAATGACCGTGTGGGCCTCCTTCGACGGGATCACATGGGAACAGATAGCCGGACCGGATGTCTTCGGCGTGATGGCTCCCGCCAACAACACTCTCGACGATGAATTCGCACATGAGGCGTTACACGCCGGCTCCTTCCTCTCGCTGACTGAGCATCGCGGAGCCTTGCTCGCATTGATCCAGGTGGAAAGACGGGGCGGTCACGAATGGTGCTACGTGGACGCTTCCACATGCAACGTCCCAAGTATCGAAATCGTGACCTCGACTGACGGCGTCGAGTGGCAGGCGCTGCCGATGCCCGATGACCCCAGTCTCGTGTGGGGAGCATCGCTGGCCTCGATGGATGGGATCGCGGTGATCGCGGAGGCAAGTGACGGACAGCTCCAGGTCTGGGCTGCGGAAAACCCGGGGCCCGCCAGCACCATCGAGGCGCCAGAGCCTCCCGAGCTTGGCTTCGAGCTCGTCGTATACGGAGGGAACCTCGAGCTGGGCGTCACCTACGGTTTTCCGTTTTGGACGCACTGCGGAATCGATCGCCTCGGCGAGCTGAACGGCGAGGTCTGGGGGATCACTGAAGACCACACAGCGAATCTGTCTCCAGACACCAACGCTTTCTGGGGAGAGATGCTCTACGGCACGGTGACCCTGGTGGCTCCCGATCGGATCGAATACTCCGTGGGCGAAACGCTGATCGCGGCCTATGCCCCCCTCGAAGATCCCGACGAGGCGCTCTGCTACTGAGTGAACGGGCTTGGTGACGTTCTCTGAGCCTTGTCCCGGTCGCAGCAGCCGCAGCCGGTTCGTAGTCACTGCCTACCTGGACAGAGTCCTCGGAGTGGCAATTCGCGCCTGCTCATGCGATACAGGCCACTCCCACTCCGGCGGCGCCAGTCATGCCGCACACCTGGAGCGCCAACGCCGATATGGCGACTGACCAGACGAGCGGCACCGACAGGACCAGCCACGAGCGCCTTCGATGCCTCCACATGAGCCAAGACAGTGCCAGCCAAGAGCCCCAGCCGACAGCGACAAACCACCAGAGCGGGGCGTCGCCGAAGCTCAGATTGCCGAACGTGAACGCCAGTAAGGCAAACACCATGAGGATCGACCCCAGGCCGAACGCGATTCTCTGGGGCCAGCTCATCACAACACGGTTCCAATGGTCACAACCGCCTCCTGTAGATCTTGGTGGGAGCCAGCGGTTCCCGCTCTCTCCTGCATCAGACGTCGCACTCGAGTGATCTGACTGACGGTCAGGATCGACAAGCAACGCGCTCAGCACCACAGACTCGGACCTCTGGCGGTCGTACAAGGCCCCCAATTCACCGTAACCCTTGACGTCAAGAGCAACCCAGGGAGTAGGTTGCGGTCGGAGGTTCATACGGGAGAGAGCTCGGACCGCAGTCAGCGGCGCGGGGACGCTGCAGCGTCTCAGTTCGGTGATGTCGAACGAGACGAGCGCATCTACCGGTCACACGCGCCCGAATTGGTGCGGTTCGCAAACTCGCTGGTCGGCCCTTCGGACGCACAGGATGTCGTCTCATCGGCCGTTCTCCGAGCCTTCACGTCGAAGTCATGGCCCACGGTGGAAAATCCGCGCGCATACCTCTACAAGGCGGTACTCAACGAGGTGCGTTCTGATCACCGCTCCACGATGAGGCGCCGGGCACGAGAGCTCAGAACCCCCGCACCCCACTCCACTGAGATGCCAGAGGTCAGACCAGACGTCTACGAAGCGCTCGGAAAGCTGAGTGCGCGCCAACGCGCCGTGGCATTCCTGACCTACATAGAGGACCTGGACGAGTCCGCGGTAGCAGACCGACTCGGCATATCCACCGGGTCAGTGCGTCAGCATCTGGGCAGAGCACGGGCCAAGCTGAGGACGATCCTTGATGAGTGACATTTTCGAGCGCGAGATCCGTGAGCTCTTCGAAGAGCTTGACCGGGCCGCTCCAGGCCCACCGCCCATGCCCAGGCGGCCCGCACCGTCGCCGCGAAACTGGACACGTTTGCTAGCGCCGGCCGGCGCCGCCGCTGCGGTGTTGCTGGTCATCGGAGTAGCCAGCCAGTTTCTCCTCGGGGAGGCCGGGGAGGCCGATGATGCGTCCGCAACGACAGCCGTTGCTGCGGAGACGACTGCGGCGCCTGCCGCCACAACAGCCGCTGACTCGGAAGCGCTCGGAGACCTGAACCAGGCGTGTAGCGCGTTCATCGACGAAAGCTCCCAGGCAGTGGTGACTCCACCGACGACCGAAGAGGAACATATTGCTGCGCTCCAGTCATTGGTACCCGTGTACTCGGCTCTGAATGAGTCAGTCGATATGGCTGATGAGGCCATCGCCGATCCGGCATTCGGCCAGATAGCCCGCGATTCGGCCGACCTGCTCGGGCTAGTGACGGCGGGAGCAACCGGACCCCTGGAAGAAGCGGCCGCGACTTACCAGACCGCGGTCCAGAAAACAGCAGGGCTTGGCGAAGAGCTCTCCACTTATGGGGCAGCCGAATGCGCCGGCCTGAGCAGCCGGCTGTACCCCTGACCAGTGCTTCTCAGGGCCGCCGCAACTGGGGCACAAGCCAGCGGATCCTGAAGTCCAATCTCAGAGATTCTCTGCCAAAGAAGCCACCGCGTCGGAGGCGCCCTCCAATACCGGCTCGCCATGCCCGAACAGGGCGACTTCGTAGTCGAAGCCGGAAAGTTTCTTCACGGATTGGATGGCGGTGTCCATGTCGGCCGTGAATCGGGGCACGGGCCCGGCAACTCCGCCGGCTTCACCGATCAGCGCATCCCCAGCCACCAGGATGCCTGCGGCCGGGTCGTGAACACTGATGTGGCCGGCGGTGTGGCCGGGAGTGGCCACGACGGTCAGGCCGCCCACGGACTCCCCGTCAACGACGGCCACACCGTCGCTTGAAGCTCTGATGCTGCCCATGTCTGCCCCCCCGGCGTACCAGGGCGTGCCCTCCCCGGCGGCGTCGAGGACACCCTGGAGCCCACCCTTGTGGTCATCGTGGAGATGGGTGACGATGACCCCACCTACATCACTCCAGCCGAGATCGACCTGGCCCAGAGCGGCCTCGATATCCGGGACGCTGCCCCCGGTACCGGTATCGACGAGTGTTGCCTCACCGGCTCGGTAGAGGATGTAGGCCGACACGAAGCCCAGGTTCACGCGCTGCCATTGGAAGCCGACGGCCGATCCTGGCTGGGCTGTCGTGCTGGTGGCCGAGGTGGTGCTGGGAGCTTGCCTGGTCGTGGTGGTGCCCAATGACGACGAGGTCGTCGAGGCGTCCGACTCGATGGTGCATGCTGCGGTACCCATCACCATGAGGGCAACCCCGGCACGACCCATGTCTTTGAGAAACACTCTTCTCGAAACAAGCCTGCGCTGAGTCACCAACCCGAGACTACGCCGGTGAACCAGTTACGGACTTCGCGCCAGCACGAAAGACTGATTGACGCTTCCTTCCCGCGTCATACGATTGAGGGCACCGAGACCCCTTTAGATTTGATGAGGCGTCTTGCGGACACTCCGGAGCCGGAGAGGAGCAGTGGGTTCGATCGCTTCGCTCGCGATTTCGAGCCGAGGCTGCGCCAGGCGCTCACCGCGACCCTCGGCCCGGAGCTGGGCCTCGAGGCCGCCAGTCGAAACTATTGACCACAATCACTATTCCTCGTATCCTTACTTTCATACTCAAGTAAGGAGCCTTCGTGGATGTGGCAGCCAAGGTCACATCAAAGGGTCAAGTGACGATTCCGAAGGATGTCCGAGAGGCTCTCGGCATCTCTGACGGCGATCAGATTGTGTTCCGGGTCCACCAGCATCATGCCGTACTGGCGCGGACCCCGAATCTGCTCGAGCTGGCCGGAGAAGTGGAAGTGCCGCCGGCCAAGCGTGGCGTCCCTTGGGATACGGTCCGCAAGAACACTCGGCAAGCCCGAGCCAGGGCGCGGCGGTGACAGCGTTCATCGATACGAACATCCTCGTCCGACACCTGAC